>NZ_JBHSPC010000077.1:0-43607 GCF_042656345.1 Streptomyces incanus | reverse complement strand
GGCGCTGAAGTTCCCCCGCCGAGCCGGGCACCTGGACACCGGGTGGTGAGCCGGGGTGATCGCCGGGACTTCCGTCTCCGCGCCGCAGCGGAGCGCTACAGCACCGGCAGGTTCTTGCGGAGTTCGAAGGCGGTGACCTCGGAGCGGTACTCGTGCCACTCGGCGCGCTTGTTGCGCAGGAAGAAGTCGAAGACGTGTTCGCCCAGGGTTTCGGCGACCAGGTCGCTGCGTTCCATCAGGGCGAGGGACTCGCCGAGGTTCTGCGGGAGGGGTTCGATGCCGAGGGCGCGGCGTTCGGCGTCGGAGAGGGCCCAGACGTCGTCCTCGGCGCCGGGCGGGAGTTCGTAGCCCTCCTCGACGCCCTTCAGGCCGGCGGCCAGGAGGAGCGCGTATGTCAGGTACGGGTTGGCGCCGGAGTCGATCGAGCGGACCTCGACGCGGGCGGAGCCGGTCTTGCCGGGCTTGTACATCGGGACGCGGACCAGGGCCGAGCGGTTGTTGTGACCCCAGCAGATGTACGACGGGGCCTCGCCGCCCGCGCCCGCGGTGCGCTCGGAGCCGCCCCAGATGCGCTTGTACGAGTTGACCCACTGGTTGGTGACCGCGGAGACCTCCGCCGCGTGCCGCAGCAGGCCCGCGATGAAGGAGCGCCCGACCTTGGAGAGCTGGTACTCCGCGCCCGACTCGTAGAACGCGTTGCGGTCGCCCTCGAAGAGGGACAGGTGCGTGTGCATGCCGCTGCCCGGGTACTCCGAGAACGGCTTCGGCATGAACGTGGCCTGCACGCCCTGCTCCAGCGCCACCTGCTTCATGACCAGGCGGAACGTCATGATGTTGTCGGCCGTGGACAGCGCGTCCGCGTAGCGGAGGTCGATCTCCTGCTGGCCGGGGGCGCCCTCGTGGTGGGAGAACTCCACCGAGATGCCCATCGACTCCAGCATGGTGATGGCCTGCCGGCGGAAGTCCATGCCCACGTTGTGCGGGGTGTGGTCGAAGTAGCCGGAGTTGTCCGCCGGGGTCGGGCGGCTGCCGTCGACCGGCTTGTCCCTCAGCAGGAAGAACTCGATCTCCGGGTGGGTGTAGAAGGTGAAACCCTGGTCGGAGGCGCGGGCCAGCGCGCGCTTGAGGACGTAGCGCGGGTCGGCGAAGGACGGCGAGCCGTCCGGCATCAGGATGTCGCAGAACATGCGGGCGGTGCCGGGGGCCTCGGCGCGCCACGGCAGGATCTGGAAGGTCGACGGGTCCGGCTTGGCGATCATGTCGGACTCGTACACCCGGGCGAAGCCCTCGATGGCGGAGCCGTCGAAGCCGATGCCCTCGTCGAACGCCTGCTCCAGTTCGGCCGGGGCCACGGCCACGGACTTCAGGAAGCCCAGCACGTCCGTGAACCACAGCCGTACGAACCGGATGTCGCGCTCCTCCAACGTCCGGAGCACGAATTCCTGCTGCTTGTCCATCTTCCGCTTCCCCATCCTCGCCGGTCAGGCCGCCAGCCCCTCCCGCGCCGGGGGGCCTCCTCGGGCGGCGGTCGGGCACTCGGGTCATCCCACCACATCCGGGTTTCGCCCGTGTTGCCGACCTTGATCGTTCCACGGGTCCCCGGCATGGCGTGAAGGGACTCCGCCGCGCCGGACGTATCACCCTGTGGCCCGCTCCGCCCACTGTCCATCCTGCCCTCTTGGGCCCGCATCCGTAACGGTCGGCCCGGTTCCGGTCCAGCATGCCCCGGCCTCCCTCCGGCGCACGCCTTGTACACGGTCGGCCCCTCGGCCCGACGCCCACCCCCCTTAATTGGTATTTAAGATGCAAGTTTTAATGGGTGGCGCAGGCAGTCGAGAAGGCAGTCGAGAACGAGGAGACCTGATGCTGTCCGAGCAGTCCGCCGCCACCGTCCGCGCCACACTTCCCGCCGTCGGCGGGGCCCTCGGTGAGATAACCGAGCGGTTCTACGCCGGGATGTTCGAGGCCCGCCCCGAGCTGCTGCGCGACCTGTTCAACCGCGGCAACCAGGCCGCCGGCACCCAGCGCGAGGCCCTCGCCGGGTCCATCGCGGCCTTCGCCACGCACCTGCTGGCGCACCCCGACACCCGGCCCGACGCGCTGCTGGGGCGCATCGCCCACAAGCACGCCTCGCTCGGCATCGCCCCGGACCAGTACGCGATCGTCCACGAGCACCTGTTCGCCGCGATCGTGGAGGTCCTGGGCGAGGCCGTCACGCCCGAGGTCGCGGCCGCCTGGGAGGAGGTCTACTGGCTGATGGCCAACGCCCTCATCGCCATCGAGAAGCGGCTCTACGAGGAGCAGGGCGGGCCCGGCTGGCGGGAGTGGGAGGTCGTCGGGCGGGTCACCGAGACCGCCGACGTCACCTCCTTCCGGCTGCGCCCCGCCGACGGGGGCCCGGTGCGGGACTTCCGCCCGGGCCAGTACGTCTCCGTCCGCGTCACCCTCGACGACGGCGCCCGGCAGATCCGCCAGTACAGCCTCTCCGGCGCGCCCGGCCCCGACGAGCGGCAGTTCAGCGTCAAGCGCGTGCACGACGACGGGACGCCCGAGGGCGAGGTCTCCGGCCACCTGCACGCGCGCGTGCGGGCCGGCGACGTCCTGGAGCTGTCCGAGGCGTACGGCGATCTCGTCCTCGACACCGAACCCGCCGCCCCCCTGCTGCTCGCCTCCGCGGGCATCGGCGTGACCCCGATGACCGCGATGCTGGCCCACCTCGCCGACCACGGCTACGACGCCCCCGTCACCGTCGTGCACGGCGACCGCTCCCCCGCCGACCACGCCCTGCGCGCGGACCACGAGACATACGCGGCGAAGCTGCCGGACGCGGCGGCCCACCTCTTCTACGAGCACGACGCCCCGGTCGGCGCGTCCACCGGCTACGTCGACCTCACCGACGTACCGGTCGCGGCGGGCACCCGCGCGTACCTGTGCGGTCCACTGCCGTTCATGCGCGGGGTGCGGGAGCAGCTGATCGGCAAGGGCGTCGCACCGGCCGACATCCACTACGAGGTGTTCGGCCCGGACCTCTGGCTGGCCAAGCAGGGCTGAGCGCGCCCCGCACGGCCGCGGGCTACAGCGGCAGCCGAGGCGTGCGGGAGATCTCCAGCAGCAGCGGGCCCGTCGGGCTCGCGACGATGTCCGACACGGTGAGCGGGTCCAGCGAGGCGAAGAACGCCTCCTGGGCCCGCCGCAGTGCGCCGCGCAGTCGGCAGGCGGACCGGAGCGGGCAGGGCGTGCCCGCTCCGGACGCGGACGCGCCCTCGCAGTCGACGACCTCGCCATCGCCCTCGAAGGCGCGCACCAGGGCGCCCACCGATGCCGTACGGCCCTGTTCCGTGAGGGCGAGGCCGCCGCCGCGACCGCGCCGGGCCGTGAGCAGCTCCATGTGCTGGAGTTCGGCGACGACCTTCGCGGCATGGGTGTAGGGCACGCCCATGGCCTCGGCGACCTCACGCGTCGTCGGGTTGGCGTCCCCTCCGGCCACGGCGAGGCGCATCAGGACCCGCAGGGCCAGGTCGGTGGAACGCAGCAGCCTCATACCGGGCAGCGTAGGTAATACGCATCTCGCGTTCAAATTTTCCGGCACTCGGTGGTCCACGGTTCGTCCGAAGCCCGCCGACCCCATAGCGTCGAATTGACGATTACACTGGGCCGCGTGCCTCAACTTCGTCTCGCTCTGAATCAGATCGACTCGCGTGTCGGCGACCTCACCGCCAACGCCGACACGATCGTCCGCCGGACCCGACACTGCGCCGAGCAGGGAGCCCACCTCGTGGCGTTCCCGGAGATGGCGCTGACCGGGTATCCCGTCGAGGACCTCGCGCTGAGGTCGTCCTTCGTGGAGGCCTCCCGCGAGGCCCTGCGTTCCCTCGCCGCGCGGCTCGCCGAGGAGGGCTTCGGGGAGCTGCCCGTGCTCGTCGGCTACCTCGACCGCAGCACCGCCGCCCAGCCGAAGTACGGCCAGCCCGCCGGTGCGCCGCGCAATGCCGCGGCCGTGCTGTACGGCGGCGAGGCCGTGCTGAGCTTCGCCAAGCACCATCTGCCGAACTACGGGGTCTTCGACGAGTTCCGGTACTTCGTGCCCGGCGAGACGCTGCCCGTCCTGCGGCTGCACGGCGTGGACGTCGCCTTCGCCATCTGCGAGGACCTGTGGCAGGACGGCGGCCGGGTCCCGGCCGCGCGGTCGGCGAAGGCCGGGCTGCTGCTCTCCGTCAACGCCTCGCCCTACGAGCGGGAAAAGGACGACACCCGGCTCGAACTGGTCCGCAAGCGGGCCCAGGAGGCCGGCTGCACGACCGCGTACCTCGCGATGACCGGCGGACAGGACGAGCTGGTGTTCGACGGGGACTCGATCGTCGTCGACCGTGACGGCGAGGTCGTGGCGCGCGCGCCGCAGTTCACCGAGGAGTGCGTGGTGCTCGACCTCGACCTCCCGGCGGCCGCCGCGGAGGCGCCCTCGGCCGGCGAGGTGGTCGACGACGGGCTGCGGATCGACCGCGTCGTCCTGTCCGAGGCACCGCTGCCCGCGTACGCGCCGGAGCGGCCCGGGGCATCCGCGCCCCCTCTCGAGGACGACGAGGAGGTGTACTCGGCGCTGGTCGTGGGGCTCCGGGCGTACGTCGAGAAGAACGGGTTCAAGTCGGTGCTGATCGGCCTGTCCGGCGGGATCGACTCGGCGCTCGTCGCCGCGATCGCCTGCGACGCGGTGGGCGCGGAGAACGTCCACGGCGTGACCATGCCGTCGAAGTACTCCTCGGACCACTCCAGGGGCGACGCGGCGGAGCTGGCGCGGCGGACCGGGCTGAACTTCCGGACCGTCTCCATCGAGCCGATGTTCGACGCGTACATGGGGGCGCTGGGGCTGTCCGGGCTGGCGGAGGAGAACCTGCAGCCCCGGCTCCGGGGGACGATGCTCATGGCGATCTCCAACCAGGAGGGCCACATCGTCCTGGCGCCGGGCAACAAGTCGGAACTGGCGGTCGGCTACTCGACGCTGTACGGGGACTCGGTGGGGGCGTACGGGCCCATCAAGGACGTCTACAAGACGTCGGTGTTCCGGCTCGCCCAATGGCGCAACCGCTCCGCGGCGGCGCGGGGCGAGACCCCGCCCATCCCCGAGAACTCGATCACGAAGCCGCCGAGCGCGGAACTGCGGCCGGACCAGGTCGACACGGACTCGCTGCCGGACTATCCCGTCCTCGACGCGATCCTCGAGCTGTACGTGGACCGGGACCGGGGTGCGGACGAGATCGTCGCCGCCGGGTTCGACGCGGAACTGGTGAGGAAGACACTGCGGATGGTCGACCGGGCCGAGTACAAGCGGCGGCAGTACCCGCCGGGGACGAAGATCTCCCCGAAGGGCTTCGGCAAGGACCGTCGGCTGCCGATCACGAGCGGCTGGCGAGAGTAGCGGGAGCGGGCGAGCAGGGCCCGGGGCGGTCCCGGGAACTCCGTTCCCGGGACCGCCCCGGGGTCTCAGCCGTCCGGCGTCGCGAGCTTCACCCGGGCCGCGACGGGGAGGTGGTCGCTCGTCGTCTCGGGGAGCGACCACGAGCTCTGCGGTTCCGCGCCCTTGACCATGATCTGGTCGATCCGCGCCATCGGGAACGCCGCCGGCCAGCTGAAGCCGAAGCCGTCGCCCGCCGCGCCCTGGGTCGAACGCATCTGGGAGGTGACGGCGTTCAGGGCGCGGTCGTTCATCGTGCCGTTCAGGTCGCCGAGCAGAACGACGTTCTCCAGGGGCTCCCGCGTGATGGCCGCGCCCAGGGCGTCGGCGCTCCTGTCCCGCTGGCGGGCGGTGAAGCCGGCCTCCATCTTCACCCGTACGGAGGGGAGATGAGCGACGTACACGGCGACCCGCGCCTCGGGCGTCGCCACCGTGGCCCGCATCGCGCGCTTCCAGCCGAGGCGTATGTCGACGGCCGCCACGTCGCTCAGCGGGTACTTGCTCCACAGCCCGACGGTGCCGACCACCGCGTGGTACTTGTACGTCGACGCCAGCGCCTCCCGGTACGTCGGGACCGCCGACGCCTTCAGTTCCTCCAGGGCCAGGATGTCCGCGCCCGAGGCGGCGACGTCGCGGGCGGTGCCGGACGGGTCGGGGTTCTGGGCGTTGACGTTGTGCGTGGCCACCGTGAGGTCGCCGCCGGAGCCGGCCCGGCCGACGAGCAGGCCGCCGAAGAGGTTCAGCCAGACGACCGCGGGCAGCAGCACCGCGATCAGCGCGGTGGCGGACCTGCGGACGAGGGCGGACACCAGCAGCACCGGAATGGCCAGCCCCAGCCACGGCAGGAACGTCTCGAGCAGGCTGCCCAGGTTGCCGACCACGTTGGGGATCCGGGCGTGGGCGCCCATGACCAGGGCGAGCAGCACCGCGCACACGGCCAGGATCACCCCCCGGCGCCAGATACGGCGGTCCCCGCGCCAGCCTCTGGTCAGGCGGTCCCACAGGCGCCGAAGCCGGGATGTCCGGCGTTGCTCGGGCCCCGAGCCGCCGTCGTCCGTCTCCGTCACGTACGCCTGCTGCGCCATACCGTCGCCTCACACCTTGCCGTGCACACCGTCGCCCCGTGTGCGTAGACCCTAGGGGATGATCGGTGCCTTTCCCGCCGTCCGTCGACGGCCGTACGGAGGCGAGGACGAACGGGACCGCTCCGGAAGTTCCAGGTGGGATCAAGGAAAGCGCGCTCTGTGACGAAACGCGCACAACGTGGCGGCGGGGAGTCCGGGAAGTCCCGGGAGTCCGGGAAGTCCTGGGAATCCGGGAGGTCTTGGAAGTCCCGGGCGTCCTGGGAGTCCTGGTTGTTTCAGGATTCCGGTCGGACCCGGTGTCGGCCGGAACCGCTGCCGGCCGGAGCGGGACCGCCGTCGTCGAGGGCAGGCAGGCCGGCGTCGACGACGACGGGGCGCAGGCCCTGGAGCAGGGTGTCGACGACCTGTTCGGCGAGCCCCTCCGGCAGACCGGCGTCGGGGCGCAGGAGGGTGCGGACGAGCAGGGGACCGACGACGATGTCGTTCAGCAGTTCGAGGTCGACGTCGGCGCGGAGTTCGCCGTTCTCCCTGCCGCGGCGCAGCACCTCCAGGCCGAGCCTGCGGCGCGGCAGGACGACGGTGTTGTGGTAGGCGGCCCAGAGCTTCGGGCTGCTCTTCATCTGGGCGTGGACGTTGTGCAGGATCACCGAGGCCCTGCTGGCGAGGCCGCGCCGGCGCAGGGACTCCAGCAGGGCGACGAGGTCGTCGCGCAGGCAGGTGCCGGGGAGTTCGGGGTCGACGGGTTCGGCGGCGCGCAGGACGTCGACGAAGAGTGCTTCCTTGCCGCTCCAGCGGCGGTAGATGGTGGCCTTGCCGACGCCGGCGGTGCGTGCGATCCGCTCGATGGACAGCTCCGCGAGGGGCACACCGTCCTCCAGGAGCTTCATCGCGCCCTCGATGATGGCCCGTTCGACGGCCTCGCTGCGGGGGCGGCCGCGTGGGGGGCCGTCCGACCGGGGGACGGGGCCGGGGTCGGTGGTGCCGGGGTCGGCGAGGCTCACGTCGCTGCGTCCTTTCCGTGGACTGGGACGATTCTCCCCGGTGCGCGCCCCCTGCCCGAGTCCCGCGTCCCACTCCCGCCTCTCAGTCCCGCCTCTTCGTCGCGCCCATCGCGTCCGTCGTCCGCGTCGACACCAACTCCTCTTCCTTCTCGTCCCCCTCGGGCTCCGGACTCCGGCCGGGCAGGAACAGGGCGACGACGATCGCGCCGAGCACCGCGACGCCCGCGCCCGCCAGCCCTGTGATGTGCATGGCGTGCAGGAACGCGTCGTTGGCCGAACCGACCAGGGCGTCACCGCGCGGCCCGAGCCGGGCAGCGGCGCCCAGGGTGGCCTCGATGGACTCGCCGGCGGCGTGCCGGGCACCCGGCGGCAGCAGGACGAGCTTGTCCTCGATGTGCGTGCGGTACGCCGTGGACAGCACCGAGCCGAGGATGGCGACGCCGAAGGCGCCGCCGACCTGGCGGAAGGTGTTGCTGAGCGCGGAGGCCGACCCCGCCTTCTCCCTGGGCAGCGCCTGCATGATCATGACGCTGACCGGCGTCATGACGTTCGCCATCGCGGCACCCATCAGGAAGAAGATCACCTCGAGGATCCAGATCGGCGTGTCCGATTCCAGGGCGGCGAACGCGGCCAGCGTCGCCGCGAGCAGCAGCATGCCGCCGGTGGTGGTCGCCCTGTTGCCGAACCGGTCCACCAGCAGCCGGGCCCTGGGCGCGAAAATCATCTGCGCGGCGGCCAGCGGCAGCATCAGCAGACCGGTCTCCAGCGGCGAGTATCCGCGCACGCTCTGGGTGTAGAAGACGGCGAAGAACAACACACCCAACAGTGCGAAGAAGACCAGCGCGATCGCGACGATCGAGGCCGAGAAGACCTTGTTCTTGAAATACGCCATGTCGATGGACGGGTGGGTGCTGCGCTTCTCGAACACCACGAACGCGACGAGTACGGCGAGCCCTGCGCCGATGGCCGACAGCGCCGTGGCGTCGGTGAAGTCGGCGAGCTGGCCGCCCTTGATGATGCCGTAGACCAGCAGGATCAGGCCGACCACGGACAGGACGACGCCGACGGGGTCGATCCGGCCGGGATCCGGGTCGCGGGAGTCCGGCACGAGCCACAGCATCAGGGCGAGGGCGGTCAGCACGATCGGCACGTTGACGAGGAAGACCGAGCCCCACCAGAAGTGGTCCAGGAGCAGTCCGCCGGTGACCGGGCCGATGGCGATGGCGAGGCCCACGCCTCCCGCCCAGATGCCGATGGCCTTCGGCTGCTCGTCCCGTTCGAAGACGTTCATCAGTATGGCCAGAGTCGCCGGCATGACGAACGCGGCACCCAGACCCATCAGTGCGCGGAAGCCGATCAGCTCCGTCGGGGAGCCGGAGAAAGCGGCGAGCGCCGATCCCATGCCGAACACGGCGAGGCCTCCGAGCAGCACTTTCTTACGGCCGAGCCGGTCGCCCAGCAGGCCCGCCGTGAACAGCAGGCCCGCGAAGACGAGCGTGTAGGCGTTGATCGCCCACTCCAGCTCGCTCTGTGTGGCGCCCAGGCCGGTGGGTGCGGGCGTGGAGATCGTCTTGATGGCGACGTTCAGGATCGAGTTGTCCAGGGCGACGATCAGCAGACTCAGGATCAGCACGCCGAGGATCAGCCAGCGGCGCCGGTACACGTGTTCCGGTATCCGGCGGTCGGGGGCGGCGGCGGGAGAAGTCATACGGCCACCGTAGGGCCATTTCGAAACGATACCGTCTCGTATCGGAATTCCTTTGCCGAGACCTTGCCGGGGCATTGCGCCGCCCTTCGATGGAGGCCGTCCCCTGGCACTGGCTCTCGCGAGGTGCCACCATGGAGGCGATCCGGGGACGCCGTCAGGGCGCCTCGAGATGACGTGTTAGGAGCCGTTGCAATGACGCAGCTTTCGGCTGCCCCGACTGGCAGGCCAGTCCCCTCCGACGGCAGCAAGGCGCTGTACGGAGGCAAGGGCACACGCCGTATCACCGTCCGCGACATCGCCCTCGCCAAGGAACGCGGCGAGAAGTGGCCCATGCTCACCGCCTACGACGCGATGACCGCGTCCGTCTTCGACGAGGCCGGCATCCCGGTCATGCTCGTCGGCGACTCCGCCGGCAACTGCCACCTCGGGTACGAGACGACCGTCCCCGTCACCCTCGACGAGATGGCCGTGCTGTCCGCGGCCGTGGTCCGCGGCACGAGCCGTGCCCTGATCGTCGCCGACCTGCCCTTCGGCTCGTACCAGGAGGGGCCGGTGCAGGCGCTGCGCTCGGCGACCCGGCTGGTCAAGGAGGCCGGGGTCGGCGCCGTCAAGCTGGAGGGCGGGGAGCGCTCGCACCGGCAGATCGAGCTGCTGGTCGAGTCCGGCATCCCGGTGATGGCGCACATCGGACTCACCCCGCAGTCCGTGAACGCCATGGGCTACCGCGTCCAGGGGCGCGGCGAGGAGGCCGCGCAGCAGCTGCTGCGGGACGCCAAGGCCGTGCAGGACGCGGGCGCCTTCGCCGTCGTCCTGGAACTGGTGCCGGCCGAGCTGGCCGCCGAGGTGACCGGGACGCTTCACATCCCCACCGTCGGCATCGGCGCGGGGCCTCGGACGGACGCACAGGTGCTGGTGTGGACCGACATGCTCGGGCTGACCGGCGGTCGGGTGCCGAAGTTCGTGAAGCAGTACGCGAACCTGCGTGAGGTCATGGGCGGCGCGGCGAAGGCGTTCGCCGAGGACGTCGTGGGCGGAACGTTCCCGCAGGAGGAGCACTCCGTTCACTGAGCAACCCCTGGAGCAGCGCGGTGGCGCTGCCGCTGAGCCAACGCCGCACATGACGGGCCCGCCGGTCTTCCCCCAACCGGCGGGCCCGTCCCCTCTTTCCGGCTGAGCCGGCGCCGCTTCCGCGGAAGTGGTGACTCGCCGTCGGGGTTGTTCAATCGGTGGTTGCGGTGGTTGCGGTGGTCGTCGTGGGGAGGTCGGGGACGCGGGGGATCGGCCGCCCGCCCGCACCGACGCAGTGCCCCTGCGGCAAACCTCCGACAGCCTCCCGACAGAGGGCTGTCGGACGGCTGTCGGGGCTTTGTCGGTGGGGGGTGCGAGAGTCGGGGCATGACGCGAAACGACAACGACTCCGGTGGCGCGGGCAGCGCCGTCACCGTGCGGGGGCTGGTCAAGCACTACGGCGGGACCAGGGCACTGGACGGTGTCGATCTGGAGGTGCGCGAAGGCACCGTGATGGGGGTTCTCGGGCCGAACGGCGCCGGCAAGACCACCCTCGTACGCATTCTCTCCACCCTGCTCGCCCCGACCGCGGGTGAGGCCACCGTCGCCGGGTACGACGTGCTCCGCCAACCCCGGCAGCTGCGCCGGGTGATCGGGCTGACCGGGCAGTACGCCTCCGTGGACGAGAAGCTCGCCGGCTGGGAGAACCTGTACCTGATCGGCCGGCTGCTCGACCTGTCCCGCAAGGAGGCCCGGGGCCGCGCCGACGAGCTGCTGGAGCGGTTCTCGCTCACCGAGGCGGCCCGGCGCCCGGCGGCCACGTACTCCGGCGGCATGCGGCGCCGGCTGGACCTGGCCGCGTCGATGATCGGCCGGCCCGCGGTGCTGTTCCTCGACGAGCCGACCACGGGACTGGACCCGCGCACCCGCAACGAGGTGTGGGTCGAGGTCAAGCGGCTGGTCGGGGACGGGGTGACCGTGCTGCTGACCACCCAGTACATGGAGGAGGCCGAGCAGCTCGCCTCCGAACTGACCGTCGTGGACCGCGGCAAGGTCATCGCGAACGGCGGCATCGAGGAGCTGAAGGCCAAGGTCGGCGGCCGCACCCTGCGGATCCGCCCGGCCGATCCGCTCCAGCTGCGCCCGCTCGCCTCCACACTCGACGAACTGGGCATCACCGGGCTCGCCACCGCCACCGTGGACTCCGAGCGGGGTGCCGTCCTGGTCCCGATCCTCAGCGACGAGCAGCTGACCGCGGTGGTCGGCGCCGTCACCGCGCGGGGTCTGACCCTTGCCTCCATCACCACCGAACTGCCCAGCCTGGACGAGGTGTTCCTCTCGCTCACCGGCCACCGCGCCAGTGCCCCGCAGGACACCGAGCCCGTCGAGACCCGCGAGGAGGCCGCCGCATGAGCTCCGCGACGACCGCGAAGACCACGACGACCGCAACGACGACGGCTACGACGGCTGCGACGACCGCGAAGACCGGGCCCGCTCCGGCCGGGTCGGGCGGGCCTTCCCGCGCGAGTGCCGCCGACGGCCGCATTCCGCTGCGTTCCCATCTGCGTCACACCAGCGCCCTGGTCCGCCGCAACCTGCTGTGGATCCGGCAGGACCCGGAGTCGATGTTCGACGCCGTGCTGTTCCCGATCGTGTTCACCCTGCTGTTCGTGTACGTCTTCGGCGGCTCGATCGGGCAGTCGCTGGGCGGCGGGCAGGAGGCGTACGTGCAGTACATCGTGCCCGGCCTGATGGCCATGATGGGCATGAACATGGCCATGGGGGTGGGTACCGGCTTCAACCAGGACTTCAACACGGGTGTCATGGACCGTTTCCGGTCGCTGCCCATCGGCCGTGGCTCGGTACTGTTCGCCAAGATCGCGGTCGAGGTGCTGCGCATGCTGATCGCCACCGCGATCCTCCTGGTCGTCGGTGTCCTGGTCGGCTTCGACATCACCAACTGGCCGGGGCTGTTCGCCGCCGTGGGGCTGGCGGTGCTGTTCGGCTCGGCCCTCATGTGGATCTTCATCACGCTGGGTGTGGCGATGAAGAACGCGCAGTCGGTGCAGGCGATGGGCTTCCTGGTGCTGATGCCGCTGCAGTTCGGTTCGTCGATCTTCGCGCCGACCCGGTCGATGCCGGGCTGGCTGCAGACCTTCACCGACGTCAACCCGCTGTCCTCGCTGGCCGACGCCGCGCGCGGCCTGATGGTGGGCGGCCCGGTCGCGGACGACCTGTGGCTGACGGTGGCCTGGTCGGTGGGGATCACGGCGGTGATGGCTCCGGTCGCGATCCACAGGTTCCGCACGAAGAGCTGACCGAAGCGGCTGGTCCCGCGTGCCCGCGTGCCCGTGTAACGGGTCGGACCGGAGTGACGGGTCAGACCAGGGCGGCGGCCTCCTCCGGGGAGAGGCGGCCGCCCTCCGCGTACGCGGTCTCGTACGCCGTGTCGCCGAGGGCGTCCCGGGTCCGCCGCTCGGCAAGGTCGCGCACCTCGCGCTCCATGCGCCCGGCGACGTGACCGGGTGGCAGCGAGGCGTCGGCGGCGCCGAGGCAGCGGGCCGCGTCGCGGGCGCGCCGGCCGCCGTCCACGCCGGCCAGGGCCGTGGCGCCCATGGTCAGGTGCGTGGCCCGCATATGGGCGGCGATCGCCAGGGTCAGCGGATTGTTGGACTGCGCGAGTGCCGCGCGGATCGTGACCAGCGCCCGTTCCTCCTGGCCATCGACGACGTCGAGCCAGCCCTCGGCACCGAGGATGAACGCGTCGAAGACGACGTAGTGCGCGATACGGAACTCCTCGCGCAGCATGCGCAGTTGGTCCCGGGCCTCGGCGGTGCGCCCGGTCAGCCCGAGCAACCCGGTCAGGATGAGCCGGGCGGCGGGCAACGCCGGCTCGTGTCCGCCGCCGCGCCGTTCGATGACGTCGCGCAGCAGCCGCTCGGCGCGCTCCTCATCGCCGACCTCCAGCGCGACGCCGCCCAGCCGGGCGGTGAGCACCGCCGCCTGGGCGTGGGCACCGAGGCGCTCGGCGTACTCGATCGCCGCCTCGTAGTCGGCGGCGGCGAGCAGGTACTCACCGCGTCGTTCGCGTGCCTCGGCGCGTGCGGAGAGAGCCTCGGCGGTGCCCCAGGCGTCACCGAGACGCCGGTAGATCTCCAGGGCCTCGTCGGCGTCGCGCAGCGCGTCGCCCGCCCAGTCGGTGCGGTTGGCCCGGAAGTTGGCCCTCATCTGCAGGTTGGACGCCAGTTCCCAGTCGAATCCGGGCGTCTGCCGGCAGGTGCGGACGGCGTCGTCGACGACCGTGTGCAGGCTGTTCATCTCGCCGATCAGCATCAGGGCGAACGCCCAGAACGTGCCGGGCGGGCGGCAGGTCTGCGGCTGGCCGGGCTCGTAGGTGGCGGCGATGACCCGCAGTCTGTGCTGCGCCTGTGGCGTCATCCAGTCGTCCAGCTCCGTGTCCATGCACGCCATGTGGGACAGATGCACCCCGCGTCGGGCCTCGGCGAGCATCTCGTCGCTCATCGGCGGCGGGGCGTCGGTGCAGCGCTGCCACAAGGAGGGGACGGGGCGCGCCGGTTCGGTGAAGGGGTCCGGGCCCAGCGCCATCACCTCACGGCACCAGTTGCGGGCCTCGATCCGCTGGTCGCGCATCTGCCAGTACCAGCTCAGCGACAGCGCCAGGCACAGCGCCTCCTGCTCGTCCCGGGCGACGACGGCGTGGCGCAGCGCGGTGCGCAGGTTCTCGTACTCGCGCTCTAGCCTTTCGATGGCGGCCAGTTGGTCCGGGCCGCGCAGCAACGGGTCGGTGGTACGGGCGAGTTCGCGGTAGTACGTGAGATGGGCGCGTTCGGCACCGGTCCGCCGTCCGGCCTCGTCGAGCCGCTCGGAGGCGTACTCGGCGACCGTCTCCAGCAGCCGGTAGCGCATCTCGTCACCACCGGGGCCGCCTCCCGAAGGGACCACCACCACAAGGGATTTGTCCACGAGAGAACCGAGCACGTCCAGGACGGCGGGCCCGCACACGGCCTCGGCGGCGGCGAGGTCGCAGCCGCCCGCGAAGACGGACAGCCGCCGCAGGACGTCCCGTTCACCGGCGTCGAGCAGGTCCCAGGACCAGTCGACGACGGCCCGCAGGGTCTGCTGGCGGGGCCGGACGGTGCGGCTGCCGGAGGTGAGCAGCCGGAAGCGGTCGTCGAGCCGGTCGGCGATCTGGCGCGGGGTCAGCATCCGCAGCCGGGCGGCGGCGAGTTCGATGGCGAGGGGCAGTCCGTCGAGCCGGTGGCAGATCTCCGCGCAGGCCTCCGGGTCGTCGTCGACGCGGAAGCCGGGGCGGGCGGCGGCCCCGCGGTCGGCGAGCAGCCGCAGCGCGACCGGTTCCGGCAGCGGTTCCACCGGGCGCAGCACCTCCCCCGGGACGCCGAGGGGTTCACGGCTGGTGGCGAGCACGGTGAGGCCGGGGCAGCGTTCGAGGAGCGTCTCGACCAGCCGGGCGGCGGCGTCCACGACGTGCTCGCAGTTGTCCAGGACGAGCAGCATGCGCCGCCGGCCGCAGTGTTCGGCCAGGCGGTTCACGGGGTCGTCGCCGCGTTCGGTGGCGGCCCGCATACCCTCGGCGCCGGCGCCGTACAGCACGGTCTCACGGGCGCCGACGGCGGTGACCACCGCTTCGGGGACACCGGCGGGGTCCTCGACCGGGGCGAGTTCGGCGACCCGGACTCCGTCCCGTACCCGGTCCAGGAGTCCGTCCGGTACGCGGGCCGGGAGCCCGTCCCGGGCCGCCCCTTCACCGGTGCCGTGGTGCGCGGCGGCCGCCCGCAGGAGGGCTTCGGCGGCCTCCTGCGACAGCCGGGTCTTCCCGGACCCGCCGGGCCCGAGCAGGGTGACCAGGCGGGCCGAGGCGAGATCGCCCCGGACGGCCTCGAGGTCGGCCTCCCGGCCGACGAAGGAGGTCAGCCGGGCCCGCGGGCTGCCGGGCGGGGGCGGGGTGGTGCCGTCGGGCTGGGAGGCCCGGGCGGGTCGGGAGGGGTCGGTGGGCTGTCGTGTTCCGGACGCCCCCGCCTCCACGAGCCGTGGCACCGATGCGGGCGCCACCACGTCAGGTCTCAGCAACTCGGTGTGCAGGGCGCGCAGTTCGGCGCCGGGGTCGGAGCCGAGACGGTCGGCGAGCAGCCTGCGTACGTCCTCGTAGGCGGCCAGTGCCTCGGCGGCGCGGCCGACGTCGCGCAGGGCGCGCAACCGCAGCACCTGGAGGGGCTCGTCGAGCGGGTGGCTGTCGCACAGGGCGGTCAGCTCGGGCAGCGACTGCCCGGCCTCGCCGAGGGCGAGGGCGGCGCCGTGCCGGGCACGCAGGGCGTCCAGGCGCCGGGCGTCGACGCGGGCCGCCTCGGCGGTGCGGCAGGGCAGATCGGCGAGGGCGGGGCCCCGCCACAGGGCGAGGGCGTCGTCCAGGAGGAGGCCCGCCTTGGCCGGATTCCCGTCGGACAGCGCGCGCAGGCCCTCGCCGGCCAGTCGTTCGAACCGGTGCAGGTCGATGTCGTCGGACGTGGCGGTGAGCCGGTAACCGCCGCCGTCGGAGGCCACCGCGTCCGCGCCGAGCGCCCGGCGCAGCCGCCCCACCAGCGCCTGCAGCGCCCCCGTCGCGTCGGCCGGCGGTTCGCCGTCCCACACCTCGTCGACGAGCAGACGTACCGGCACCGTACGGCCGGCCCGCAGCGCGAGCACGGTCAGCAGCGCACGCAGTCGTGCCCCGCCGACCGGGACGGCGGTGCCGTCGGGGCCGAGTGCCTGGGTGGTACCGAGGATGCGATAGCGCACGGGGTCCATTGTCTCCGTTGGTCCGGGGGTGGTCAGAGGGTGGGGCGGGTGGGCGGGTCGGCGGCCCTTCCTCACGCCCCTCCCCCTCCTGACAGGTCCCCTTACCGGTCACCTTCAGGTCCCCCACCCTCTCCGGAACCGGTGGCCGGCGCGAGACGTTTTCCGGATGCGCCCGGTACGGTCGGGCAGTCGGCGCGCGGCGTCCCGTGCGTCCCGCCGTGTGCCCGACGGCGTTGTACCCGACGGGCCGTGGCCCGACAGTCAGCCCAGGGAGCCTCATGACCACCGCCACCACCCGCCCCAGCGACCGGAGGATCAGCCCGGTGTTCCTGGGCATCCTGGCCGTCACTGCGGTCACGGGATGGGCCACCTGGACCGGGTTCGCGGGCCGGCCGGGCGTCGCCGTGTTCCTGTTCGTGACGGCCGCCTGGATCGTCTCGCTGTGCCTGCACGAGTACGCGCACGCCCGCACCGCGCTGCACAGCGGCGACATCTCGATCGGCGCGAAGGGCTACCTCACGCTGAATCCCGCGAAGTACACCCACGCCCTGCTCAGCATCGTGCTCCCCGTGCTGTTCGTGATCATGGGCGGGATCGGTCTGCCGGGCGGTGCGGTGTTCATCGAGCGGCACCGGATCCGGGGGCGCTGGCGGCACAGCCTGATCTCGGCGGCGGGCCCGCTGACGAACGTCCTGTTCGCGATCGTGTGCACGGCGCCGTTCTGGCTGGGCGCGCTGGACGGCGTGCCGGCCGACTTCCGGTTCGCGCTGGCGTTCCTGGCGCTGCTCCAGGTGACGGCCGCGATCCTGAACTTCCTGCCGGTGCCGGGCCTGGACGGCTACGGCGTGCTCGAGCCCTGGCTGTCGCGGAGCCTGCGGCGCCAGGTGGAACCGTTCGCACCGTTCGGCCTGCTGTTCGTGTTCGCGCTGCTGTGGGTGCCGGCGGTGAACAGCGTGTTCTTCGACGTGATCGACTCGATCCTGTCGGCCCTGGGCATCCACGAGGTGGAGACGTACTGCGGCCTGGAGCTGTTCCGCTTCTGGCAGGGGAAGAACGAGTTCTGCTCGGTCGCCGCGTGACGGAGCCGGCCGGCGAGCGACCGCGGCGCGGGACCGGCCGGCCCGTGACCGGTCAGCCCTTGACGGGCCGGTCGCCCTGCGCCGTCTCCGCGCCCTGCGCCGCCTCGGCGGCGGCCTGCCGCTCCATTTTCCCCCGCCGCACGTAGTACCAGGTCATGTTGGACGACAGCCCCGCGAGCAGGATCCAGACGACGCCCAGCAAGCTGCCCTGGACGAAGGACACGACGGCCGCGGCGACGGCGAGGAGACAGACGGTGAGGGAGTAGAGAGCGAGTCGGGGCATGACGGCTGGACTCCTGTCGGGGGACACTGCTTCGCCCACCAGTGTCCCCCATGAGGTCATACGTCCGTGACGCGGAGCCCGGCGTGTGCCTTGTAGCGGCGGTTGACCGAGATCAGGTTGGCGACCAGGGACTCCACCTGGTGGGCGTTGCGCAGCCGCCCGGCGAAGACGCCGCGCATGCCGGGGATGCGTCCGGCGAGGGCCTGCACGATCTCCACGTCGGCGCGGACCTCGCCGAGCACCATCACGTCGGTGTCGATCGCGTCGATCTCCGGGTCCTGGAGCAGCACGGCCGACAGGTGGTGGAAGGCGGCGGTGACCCGGGAGTCCGGCAGCAGGGCGGCGGCCTGCTGGGCGGCGCTGCCCTCCTCGGGCTTGAGCGCGTAGGCGCCCTGCTTGTCGAAGCCGAGCGGGTTGACGCAGTCGACGACGAGCTTGCCGGCCAGTTCCTCACGCAGGCTTTCGAGCGTCTTGCCGTGGCCCTCCCAGGGCACGGCGACGATCACGATGTCGCTGCGGCGGGCGGTCTCGGCGTTGTCGGCGCCCTCGACGCCGTGGCCGATCTCCTCGGCGGCGGCCCGCGCGCGTTCGGCGGCACGCGAGCCGATGATCACCTTCTGGCCGGCCCGGGCGAGCCGGTGGGCAAGGCCCTTGCCCTGCGGTCCGGTCCCGCCGAGCACGCCGACGACGAGCCCGGAGACGTCGGGCAGGTCCCAGGGGTCCTTCGCGGGGGCCTTCTCGGGGGTCTTCGCGGCCTGCGCGGGGGCTTTCTCGGGCTGCTGTGCGCTGTCGCTGGGGGTACTGGAGGTCATGGGCCCGACTCTACGGGCGCAGGGTGACCGTTTCCGGTTCACGCGGGCCCACGTGAGCGCCGTCACTGTGCCGCCCCACGCCCCCCGGCCGGGTGAATCAGGGGCGAACACCCGGCTTCCGGAGCCCGGTTGGGGCAGGGTTCGGCCTCATGGACGCCGTACGGGTCGCGCTGCTGAGGGACGTGCTCGCCGGGACCGAGTGGCTGGGGGCCACCCGGCGGTTCGCGGGGGCCCTGCGGGGGTCGGTGGTGTCGCACGGGGGCGGGCTGCTGCTCGTGGGCACGCGGGAGTACGAGCCGTGGCACCTGGCGGCGCATCTGGTGGACGAGGCCGCCTGGTCGGGCACGCCGGAGCTGGCCCCGACGCTCGTACGGCACGACGCGCGCCCCTCGGACCCCGCGCATCTGGCGGTGGGTCTCGGTCGGCTGGAGGCGGCGCGGCGGGGCGAGACACTGCTGGTGGTAGCGCCCGGGGAGCCCACGGCCCCGCTGCTGGAGCGGGTGTCCGACGCCCGCCGGGCCGGCGCGACCCTGCTGTCCCTGGGCCCCGGCGCCGGCGAGCTGCCGGCGCTGGCCCACGAGACGCTGGCCGTCCCGGAGGGCGCCGAGCTGGACCTGGACACCGTGCAGCACCTGGTCGGCGCGGCGGCCGGCGAGAACGCCCTGCCGTCACCGCGGGGCCACCGCCGCTTCCGGGACCGCATGTCCCGCCTGGCCGACCTCCTGACGGCCCCGCCCCCGGCCCGCTGGTAGCCGGAGCGGGGGCGCCCGTCACGTGGGGCTCAGCCCTCGCCGCCGCGCTCGCTGTCGCTGTCGCCGGCGGGGGCGTCGTGCCACCTGGGGTCGTTCTCCCACTGGAGGTTGCGCTCACGTGCCGTCGCCATGGCGTTCTCGGCCTCGGGGCGGCTCGCGTAGGGCCCGAAGCGGTCCTTGCCGGGGCAGTCCGGACCCTCCTCGACCTTCTGGTGTTCCAGGCAGTAGTACCACTCGCCCGGCTTTCCGACGGTCCGCTTCTTGAACAGGGGCATGACCGGCTCCTTTCGTCACGGAAGATGGTCCCCCGTAAGCACTGAATTAGACTCGCCGCCATGTCTGGCCAGTCGCTGCTCATCCCAGGGGAGCTGTCCCCCACCCGTTCCGTACCCGGAAACATCCGCCGCCCCGAGTACGTCGGGAAACCCGCTCCCACGCCGTACACCGGGCCGGAGGTGCAGACCCCCGAGACCGTGGAGGCGATGCGGACCGCCGGGCGGATCGCGGCGCGCGCGATGGCGGAGGCCGCCAAGCTCATCGCACCCGGCGTGACCACCGACGAGCTGGACCGGGTGGCGCACGCGTACATGTGCGACCACGGGGCGTACCCGTCGACGCTCGGTTACCGCGGTTTCCCCAAGTCGCTGTGCACGTCGGTCAACGAGGTGATCTGCCACGGCATCCCGGACTCGACGGTGCTGCGCGACGGCGACATCGTCAACCTGGACGTGACGGCGTACATCGGCGGGGTGCACGGCGACAACAACGCCACGTACCTGGTGGGTGACGTGGACGAGGAGAGCCGGCTCCTGGTGGAGCGCACCCGGGAGTCGCTGGACCGGGCGATCAAGGCCGTCAAGCCGGGCCGGCAGATCAACATCATCGGCCGGGTCATCGAGTCGTACGCCAAGCGCTTCGGCTACGGCGTGGTCCGGGACTTCACCGGCCACGGCATCAACACCTCGTTCCACTCCGGTCTGATCGTCCCGCACTACGACAGCCCGCACGCGACGACGGTCATCCAGCCCGGCATGACGTTCACGATCGAGCCGATGCTGACCCTGGGAACGCACGAGTACGACATGTGGGACGACGGCTGGACGGTCGTGACGAAGGACCGCAAGCGGACGGCCCAGTTCGAGCACACCCTGGTGGTGACGGACACCGGCGCGGACATCCTGACCCTGCCGTAGCCGAGTCCAGGCCCCTGACCTCGAAGCCCGCCCTCTTCGGAGGGCGGGCTTCCGTCGTTCCACAACGGGGTAGGGATACCGACGAGATACCGACGAACTGTCGGCAAACCATTGACTTAGGCAAGCCTAACCATAGAAGATCTGGACTCATGGACTCCTCCTCGACCTCCTCCGCCTTCTCGACCCTCATCCGCACCGCTTCCCACGAGCAGCACATGGAGGCGGAGACCTCGGCCTCCATGAGCGACCTGCTCGGCGGCCGACTGGGCGTGGACGCGTACGCCCGCTACACCGAGCAGCTCTGGTTCGTCTACGAGGCCCTGGAGTCGGGCGCGCGGCACCTGGCGTCGGACCCGGTGGCGGGCCCCTTCATCCGCCCGGAACTGCTGCGCCTGCCCTCCCTGGAGCAGGACCTGGCCCACCTGCGCGGCCCGGACTGGCACTCGACCCTGACCGCCCTGCCCGCCACCCGGGCCTACGCCGACCGGGTCGCCGAGTGCGCCCGGGACTGGCCGGCCGGCTACATCGCCCACCACTACACCCGCTACCTCGGCGACCTCTCCGGCGGCCAGATCATCCGCGACAAGGCGGAGCGCACCTGGGGCTTCCCGAAGAAGGGCGACGGCGTCCGCTTCTACGTCTTCGAGGGCATCTCGAACCCCGCCGCCTTCAAGCGCGAGTACCGCGACCTGCTGGACGGCGTCCAGGCCGACGACCTGGAGAAGCAGCGCATCATCACCGAATGCAAGCGCGCCTTCGCCCTGAACACGGACGTCTTCCACGCCCTGGGCGAGGAGTTCCCCCTGTCGGCATGACGTTCCCTCCGGGGTCGGTACTGCGATCACAGTTACGGGGTTCTGCGTGATCGCAGTACTGGGCTGCCCTCCGAGCGGGAAGATGCCTGCCGACAACCTCTGACCGCTTCCTCCGCCCCGCCGGACCCCGGGCCTGCGAGGCCCGTCTCGCGCTGCCGGCTGGTGGGTGACCGTCGCCTCGCCATGCCGAACGACTCCCGTCCGCGCGGCCCCCCGCACCGGCTCCTCGTGCTCGCCAGGGGCTGTCCGCACCTGGCGGAGGCCGAATGGCCGCCCCTACCGGCATCGCGTGTGGGCGCCATCCGCCCGAACGTTTCGAGTCAGTCGGACGACTCCGGGCGTGAGGTGGTGATGATGGCGGTGCGCAGGGCCTCCACGGCGCGGGCGCGGGCGCCGGCGAGTTCGGGTTCGGCGACCTGTGCCGCCGCGACCGGCACGCTGCGGGGCAGTTCGGCGAAGCGCTCGCGGATCGCCTCGGCGATCGTCGGCTCGGCGCCCCAGAGGCCTCCCAGGACGATCAGTCGGGGGTCCGCCAGGGCGACCGCCGCCGCCAGCACGCCGCCCACCGCGCGGGCCAGCGCGTCGCGGGTTCGCCGCGCCGCCGTGGAGTCGCCGAGGGCGGCCGCGCGCAGGGCGTCGACGTCGATGGCGGTGGACTCGGCCCGGCGCAGGCCGAGTTCGGCGAAGACCTCGATGAGGGGGAGCGCTGCGCCCCGGGGCCCCGCGGTGTAGAGGTGGGCGATCTCGCCGGCCAACCCGTGGTGTCCGCGGCGGACTTCCGCGTCGGTGACCACCGCGCAGCCCAGTCCCTCGCCGAGATGGACGTAGACGAAGTCGTCGACGCCGAGGGCGCATCCGGTGGCGCGTTCGGCTCGGGCGGCCCAGTTGATGTCGTTGTCGACCAGCACCGTCCCGTCCACCGGGCCGGCCAGCACCGCGGCCGGGTCCAGGTCCCCGACCAGGAACGGGGCGTCCGGCAGGTGCACCAGGCGTCCGCTGACGCGGTCGACCGGATCGGCCGCGCTGACCACGGCCGTACGCAGACGACCGTGCACCCGGGGCCGGACCAGCGTGACCGCTTCGGTCAGGGCCCGGGCGGTCGCGTGCGGGCCCGGGGCGCGGCCCAGGCCGACTTCGGCGCGGGCGGTGGTGGTGCCGAAGGCGTCGACCGTCTCCGCGACGACGCCTTCGGGGCTGATGCTCGCCACCAGCGCCGCTCCGGTGTCCGCGGCCAGCGAGTAGTAGGTGCCGACCCGGCCGCGGCCGGTGGTGCGCTCGCCCGTGTCGGCGAGCAGGCCGGCCTCGCTCAGCCGCCGCACGCTGTCGGAGACCGTCGGTTTGGAGATCCCGGTCCAAGTGGCGATCTCGGCGCGGGTCAGGCGCCCTTTCTCCATCAGCGCGCGCAGCACGTTCTCGTCGGTCAGCGCGCGCAGCATTTCGAGTGACGGCTTGGCCAGTGACATGCCGAGAATTTTAGTCAGGACTCTTGCCCAAATGGGGGAGCGCGGCTAAGTTGACGACTTAGTAAGGAGTCCTGACCAAAGGAGCCGAGCAATGACGCTGGCAACTGGTACACAGCAGGCCGGTCTCCCCGCCCTGCCGCACTGGGAGACCGTCCCCGACGACCTCGCCGCTGCCATCCGCGAGATCAAGCCCGCGCTGCGCGCCCGCATCGAGTCCTCCGGACGCACCGTCGAGGAGGTCTTCGCCGTCGTCGAGGAGCGCGTCCGCACCCGCCTGGCCGAGATCCAGGCGGACAAGGAGCGCGGCGAGAGCGTGTGGCCGGTCATCGACTACGCGGACATCGCGAACGGCACCGTCACCCCGGAGCAGCTCGACAAGCTCCGCCGCCGCGGCTGCCTCGTCGTCCGCGGCCACTTCGAGCGCGACCAGGCCCTCGCCTGGGACGCCTCGATCGTGGACTACGTGGAGCGCAACGAGTTCTTCGAGAACTACAAGGGCCCCGGCGACGACTTCTTCGGCAGCGTCGGCTCCAAGCCGGAGATCTACCCCGTCTACTGGTCGCAGGCCCAGATGGAGGCCCGCCAGAGCGACCGGATGGCCGACGTCCAGTCCTTCCTCAACTCGCTGTGGAAGCACGAGTCCGAGGGCGTGCAGTGGTTCGACCCGGACCGCGACGCGCTGTACCCCGACCGCATCCGCCGCCGTCCCCCGGGCGCCGACTCGGGCGGGCTCGGCACCCACCTCGACCCCGGCACCCTCGACCTGTGGCTGACGCAGGCCTACCAGCAGGCGTTCCGCCACCTGTTCGACGGCAGCGTCGAGGAGTACGACCCCTGGGACGCCGCCCACCGCACGGCCGGACCCCAGTACCCCGGCTCCACCATGTGCTCGGCGTTCCGCACCTTCCAGGGCTGGACCGCCCTGTCGGACATGGACCACGACCAGGGCGTCCTGCACACCGTCCCGATCCCTGAGGCCATGGCGTACCTCATGCTGCGGCCGCTGCTCTCGGACGTCGCGGACGACGACATGTGCGGCGTGACCACCAACCAGGTCTTCCCCGCCAACGAGAAGTGGCATCCGCTCCTCATGGAAGCCCTCACCGGCATCCCCGACATCAAGGCGGGCGACTCCGTCTGGTGGCACTGCGACATGATCCACAGTGTCGCGCCGATCACCGACCAGAAGGGCTGGGGCAACGTCATGTACATCCCCGCCGCCCCCTGGTGCCCCCGCAACGAGGAGTACGCGGCGAAGGTCCGCGAGGCGTTCCTGACCGGCTCCAGCCCCAGTGACTTCCCCGAGGAGCACTACGAGCGCACCTGGACCGACCGCTTCGACGTCGGCCGGCTGAACGAGACGGGCCGACGCGGCCTGGGTCTCGACTGACGGACCCGCCCCCGTACACCGGGTCGGCGCCGAGACCTCTCGGCCGCCGTGACCCGGCACGCCCCGTCGGACCCCGGCGTGACACGGACGGGGAGGACACCCGGCACCCCGCAGCGCAGTCCTCACCCGGACGGCGCCGGGGCCGGGCGCCCTCCCCGGGGCGGCCGTCGCGGCCCGCGCGCCACCTCCGCGCCGGTCCGTTCACCGCAGCGCGGAAGAACTTCGCGCAGCCGCCGGGCCGCCCCGCTCCCCCGAATGACGCGGGCACGACCACGCACCCGCGATCGACCACCCGACCGGCTTGCCCACGGACCGAAACGGCCACCCGTCAAAACGGACATCCGCCGAAACGGCCACCCGACAAAACGGCTCGCCCGGCTCGGGCAGTGCCCCGCACAGCCTGCCCGGAAGCCGGGCACCAGGTTCCCCCTTCCTCACCGAGCGCCCTCCGCAGTGTGCGTGCACCTGTCGCGGCGCCCGCTGTCCTTGCTCCCTGCCCGAAACAGTCGGCAACGGCAACGACACACATCACAGGAGTTCGCAGGTGACCAGCACAGCACAGCAGCCTGCCGCCGGAGGCCTCTCGGCCCGGCCGGACCGGCTGCGTCACGTCGTCTTCATCGCGGCGTCCGCCGCGATGGGCGGCTTCCTCTTCGGCTACGACAGCGCCGTGATCAACGGCGCCGTCGAGGGCATCAGGGGACGGTTCGACGTCGGCGCCGCCACGCTCGGCGCCGTCATCGCCATCGCCCTGCTCGGCGCGGCCGGCGGCGCCATGCTCGCGGGACGGCTCGCCGACCGCGTCGGCCGCCTCCGGGTGATGCAGCTGGCCGCCCTGCTCTTCCTGGCCAGCAGTATCGGCTCGATGCTGCCGTTCACGGCGTGGGACCTGTCCTTCTGGCGCATCGTGGGCGGCGCGGCCATCGGCATGGCGTCCGTGATCGGCCCGACGTACATCGCCGAGGTCGCGCCCACCGAGTACCGGGGCCGGCTCGTCTCCTTCCAGCAGGCCGCCGTCGTGCTGGGCATCGCCGTCTCCCAACTGGTCAACTGGATGGTGCTCACCCTCGCGGACGGGGACCAGCGCGGCAGCCTGCTGGGCCTGGAGGCGTGGCAGGTCATGCTCGGCATCGCGGTCGTTCCCGCGGCGGTCTACGGTCTGCTGGCGCTGCGCATCCCGGAGTCGCCGCGCTACCTGGTCTCGGTCGGCAGGACCGGCGAGGCCAAGGACGTGCTGCGCCGGCTCGAAGGCGAGCACGTCGATCTCGATGCCCGGGTGGCCGAGATCGACCTGGCCATGCGCAGCGACAACGCGCCGCGCTTCAGGGACCTCCGCGGCCGCTTCGGCCTGCTGCCGATCGTCTGGGTCGGCATCGGACTGTCGGTCTTCCAGCAGTTCGTCGGCATCAACGTGATCTTCTACTACAGCTCCTCGCTGTGGCAGTCGGTGGGCATCGACCCGTCGAGCTCGTTCTTCTACTCGTTCACCACGTCGGTCATCAACATCGTCGGCACGGTGATCGCGATGGTGCTCATCGACCGGGTCGGCCGCAAGCCGCTGGCCGTGACCGGTTCCGCCGGCATGGCGGTCTCCCTCGCGGCCGTCGCCTGGGCCTTCTCCCACAAGACCGGAACCGGCGACAACATCTCGCTGCCCGACACCCAGGCCGCCGTCGCGCTGGTCGCCGCCCACACCTTCGTCCTCTTCTTCGCCATGTCGCTGGGTGTGGCGGTCTGGGTGCTGCTCGGCGAGATGTTCCCCAGCCGCATCCGCGCGGCCGCACTCGGTGTCGCCGCCTGCGCGCAGTGGATCGCCAACTGGCTGGTCACCGCGACGTTTCCGACCATGTCGGAGTGGAACCTGTCCGGGTCGTACGTGATCTACGCGATCTTCGCCACCCTGGCGGTCCCGTTCATCCTCAAGTGGGTGCCGGAGACCAAGGGCAGGACGCTGGAGGAGATGGGCTGAGCATCCCGTGCGGGGATGAGTACGACTACTCGTCCCCGCACGCGAGTTCTGGAGAACGTCAGAAGCACGCCCGGCCGCTTGAAGGTCCTCTCCACCCGAACCTCGATGTCTTCCGCGCCCCTGGGCAAGGAGTTCCTCCGCCGGCATGACTCTGCCGGAATCACAGGAAGCGCAATTGCTCCATGGCCCTGCGAAGCTCAGCGGTCCAAGCCCGGTACGCGGGAACCTTGCGCAGCGCATCGAGCGCGACCGTCTGCCCCAGCCGCCCGAAGTCCCGCTCCGCGTCGCGCCGCCCACCAAGTGCCGCCCTCAGGACGGCCTTCGGGTCGGCGGCCTTCTCCACGTCACCCGGTACCACCCGTCCGGCGTCACGCGTGGGCGCCGCCTCTCTGAGCGCTTCGGGGTCCGCCAGCATCCATGCCTCGGTCTCCCGTACGGGCACCAGGGCCACGATCCGGTGAGCGTCGTCGGGGAAGCGATCACGGATGGCATCCACCTTGCCCCGCTCATTGTGGTCGTGGTGGATCATCACAATGTCGTAGTAGCAGAGCAAGTCGGTCACTTGACGCGCCACAAGGTCTCGGTGCGCCACCGTGAAGCACTCTCCGACGTCCACCCCCGCGTAATCGAAGCCGGCGGGCGCTTCAAGGGCGAGTTCGGTGATCTGCCGGTCGATGACCGGAACAAGGAACCACTGGTCACTGGCCCCCTCGGTCAGGAGGGCAAGGCTGAGATACCTACGCCCCACGCGCATACCGCCCTGTGGGGTCGAGGTATTTCCGTACCTCTGGAGGAGTGACGAACGTCCCGCGCTCCCCGCTGTCGGCCACCTTCCGCGCCCGGGTCAGCCGGCGCGGTGGGAGTCCGTCGCCGAACCGGGTCACCGTGTCCAGGAACACCACCGAGTCCGGGGCGTCCTCCAGCGCGGCGGCGAGGGCGACCGGTGAGTGCGTGGTGATCAGGATCTGCCTTCCGTCACCGGAGGTGAGCGTCGCGGGATCACTGGTCCTGGCCTTCAGCCGGGACAGCAGCTGCGGAACCCGAGTGGGATGGAGACCGTTCTCGGGCTCCTCGATCAGAAGGAGCCCTTCGTGCGCGGGATCATGAGCCGCGGCGAGCAGAGCCAGAATGCGCAGGGTGCCCGCCGACGCCGCGCCAGGAGGTACGCGGTGCTCGTGCCGGTGCTGGAGCCAGACGTCCCACTGGCTCCACTCGGCGTTGGCCTCCGCCGTGATGTCCACGAGGTCGGGGAGCAGCGCCACGGCATCGGCACGGAAGTCGTACCAGGTCTCGGGGTCCCGGGCGATCCGCCCCAGGACGGCTCCGAGGTTCTTCCCGTCCTCCGCCAGAGGCGCGGTGTCGTAGGTGGAGGAGACGACACGCATCGCCTTGGGTGAGGGTTCGAGGATCCTCCAGTTCCCGGAGGTCTCGACCAGCTCTCTGCGGTACATGGCGTTCTGTACAGGCACCTCGATGCAGTGCGGCTGACCGGTCTCGCCGAGGTTCAAGGCCGGAAGCGGAGGCAGGATCCGATCCGGGTCATACCCGTAGTGATCATGGACATTCAGGACTTCGGTGTCGACGCGCAGGGGGTCCGGCGGGTCCGCGTACGTCACCCGTGCCTCGACCCTGAGGTGGCAGTACCCCAGGTCGCCGCGCACGAGCACATGGGCCGCGATCCGCATGGCTTTGACCGGTACACCGTCCGGACCGCACCGGAACAGTTCCTTCGGTCCTCCCCGGCGGGCGTGGTCGACGATCGTCTGACTCTTCGGCTCCCGGATCAACTGGCCCAGCAGGTCCACGGCCTCCAGCAGATTGGACTTGCCCGAGGCGTTGGCTCCCACCAGGACGGCGAACGGCGGCAGGTCGAGGGCGAAGTCGTCGAACGACTTGTACCCGTCGATCTCGATCCGTGTGATCACCCTGCCACCTCCTCTCCGCGCGGCCGCATGCGCATGGCGCCACATTATCCGGAGCACTCGCCCGTCCGTACGGACAACGGCTCGGCCACGTGCACCCGCAGCGACGGGCCGTCGTCCAGCTCCAGCACCACGGCGGGACCGCCGGCCGCGTACTGGTCGCTCCCCACAGCGAGCACGGTCCGCCACTCGCCCCGTACCCGCACCGTCTGCCCGGTCCGGACCATCACCGCCGCCACCTCGCGCGTCGCCGGCTCGGCCACGATGTACGGGGCCTTCAGCTCCGCGAACACCGTCTTCCCGATGCCGGCGGCACGCTCCTCACAGCCCCAGCGATGTGCGAGGGCCGCCACGAGCAGCAGCCCCCGCCCGCCGGTCTCGTCCTCACCGGGTTCCCGGACCTCGGGCCGGCCTCCCCCCGCGTCGCTCACCTCCAGCCGCAGTACTCCCTCGGCAGCGGAGCGCGCGATCCGCACCCCGATCTGCCGATCACCCGGCACCGGCACGCGCAGCGCGTTGGTCACCAGCTCGGAGAGCACCAACTCGGCGTCTTCCAACACCTCTTGCGCGACACCCCACCCGCCGAGCACCGCATGCAGCAACGCCCGCGCCCGGGGCACGCTGCTGCGACTGCGGGAGAGGCGGAAGGTGATGTCGTCTGTACGGAAGCGATGTGTCATGGCGCCCCCATGGGGTCGGTTGCAGGAGATCAGAGGCACGTCAGAAACACCGTTGGACGCTTTTGACGTGCAGCGAATCGCAGCATATGAATTGGCGCAATATTGCACGAAACAAAGTCGACTGCTTCACTCTTTCGAGTTCCGCCTCCCTCCTCCCGAGTGCACCTCTGATAGGGAGTTGCCCATGCCTACTGTCAAACCGTCCACTGTGCTGGGCCGCCAACTCGGCGACGAACTGAAGAAGTTCCGCGAGGCCGCGGGCGTCACCATGGCGCAGGCGGCGGAGGTACTCGACTGCACCAAGGGAAAGATCAGCCGCATCGAGAACGGTCACGTTCCTGTTCGCGCACCCGACCTG
The DNA here is from genome assembly GCF_042656345.1 of Streptomyces incanus. Classification (NCBI taxonomy): domain Bacteria; kingdom Bacillati; phylum Actinomycetota; class Actinomycetes; order Kitasatosporales; family Streptomycetaceae; genus Streptomyces; species Streptomyces incanus. The sequence continues at coordinate 14,826 of NZ_JBHSPC010000077.1, read as the reverse complement.
ACTGCTCTCATGGAGGCGTACCACGTGGACGAGCCCGAGGCTCGGGAACGCCTCGCGGCCCTCGCCCGCAGGGCCAACCGGCGACGCAGGGAAGGCTGGTGGCACCCGTACACATCCGTACTGAGTGACACCTACATCGACCAGATCGAGATGGAGGCCATCTGCGAAAGCGTCCGTACGTACCAAGCGCAACTGATCCCCGGACTACTGCAGACCGAGGCCTATGGGCGGGCGGTGACCGTCGCTTCACGCTCCTGGAAAACGCCTGAAGACATCGACCGGTTCGTGCGGGTACGCCTCACCCGGCAGGCGCGACTCACCGGTGAGAACCGCTTCGACTTCTGGGCAGTGCTGGCAGAGGGCGTTCTACGCCAGGAGGTAGGCGGCACCGACGTGATGCGGACGCAGTTGGAACACCTGGTGACCATGGCACAGCAGCCCAACGTCACCATCCAGGTGCTCCCGTACTCTCGTGGTGCTCATGCGGGCATGTTCGGTCCGTATGTGCTGCTGAGCTTTCCCCAGATGGCCGCCCTCGATCTGGTCCTCACCGAGACACCGGCGGGCAACATCTGGATGGAGCAGGAGGAAACCGTGGCCAGTTACCGAGCGATGTTCGACGACGCCAGGATGGCAGCATTGCCACCGACGGAATCACTCGCCCTGATCCAGCGCATCGCCAAGGAGCACAAGCCATGAGCCACGCGACGCTCGCCACCGACTCAGCGATATGGCGCAGGAGCAGCCACAGCGGTGGGCAGGGTGACTGCCTCGAACTCGCCCACGGCGTCCCCGCTCTCGCCCTCGTACGCGACAGCAAGGACCCGGCCGGTCCGGTGATCGCGTTCGGGCGTGACGCCTGGCGTGTCTTCCTCACGCACCTGGGCTGACGTCAGCGTTCCAGGACCACCCGGCCCCCGATCTCGGTCCACCCGTACGGCTGGGGTGCCGTGAGGATCTGGGAGCCCGCGCCCTGGGTGATGTTGAGGGCGCGGCCCAGCCGGTCGGTGAGGAGCAGGGCGGCGGCGCCGGTCGCCTCGTCCTCGTCGATGCCGTCGTCGCGGCCGGGGAAGGCGCGGGCGCGGATGCGGCCGGCGGGCTCGTCCTCCCAGGCCCAGGCGTAGATCCACTCCCCCTTCGGTGGGACGGCCAGGTCGTCGACCTCGGCGGCGGTGGCGTACTGGCGCAGGGTGCGCGGCGGCGCCCACTCCGCGCGCGCCTCGATCCAGCAGAACTCCCCGTCCTGCCGGGCGCCCACCGTCCCGGCGGGCGTGACCAGTTCGGGGACGTCGAGCAGCCAGGCCGCGCCGACGCAGGGGTGGCCGGCGAAGGGCAGGCGCAGCGTGGGGGTGTAGATGTCGATCACCCCGCGCTCGGGGTCGTCGACGAACACGGTCTCGCTGAAGCCGAGCTTCTCCGCGAACAGCTGCCGCTCGCTCGGCTCCGGCATGAAGGAACCCTCGCGGACGACACCGAGTTCGTTGCCGTACCCGCCCCGGGGGCCGCAGAAGACGCGCACCACGTCGTAGTCAGTCACGGGGGCATTCAAGCAGCCCACACGCCGCTTCGGGCCGAAGAGGTCACTCCGTGAGAGTGTGCCGATACTCCCCAGCAAGGATGAGTACACCTACTCATCCCCGCACCGGCTTCCCGGTCCATCGTTGAGGTCGACGATCCTGGACCGCTCTTAAGGAATCCGCGATGCCGAACGGCTCCCGCCCACGCATTCTCCCGCACCGGCTCCTTGTGCTCGCCACGGGCAACTGGCTTGCCCGGAGCTATCTGGCTGTCTTCGCCCTCTCCCTCCTGGTCATGTTCCTCTTTCCCGAGAGTGGCTTCGCCATGAGCTTTCTCCTGCTCACGGCGCCCCTCTCCTTCATGGCCATGGTCCTGCCCTTCGGTCCGGGCACCGAGGGCGGCTGGGCGGTCGAGGCGGGGGCCATCGGCTTCTGGGCCGTATGGCTCCTTCTGTGCGCCTTCGTGAACGCCGCCGTACTCGGTGCCCTCCTCACGAGATCCGCGAAAGCCACCTCGCCCGGCTCCCGCGAACTCCTCCCGCGTGGCCCGGACTCCCCGGAACGAGAGGGAACGGACGAGGCGCGTCCCGCAAGCCCTCGTGTGCGCAGGATCCGGGCTCTGCTGGCGCCCGCGGTGGACACCTGGCTCGCGCGGGGGTATCTCGCCGTGGTCGCGGCGTCGCTGGGATTCTTCCTCGTGGCCGCGTACCTGCTACCGGACCCGGGGTTCGCCGGGATCTGGCCGCTCATGACCACGGCGCCGCTCAGCATCGTCGCCCTCCTGCTGGCGTCCCCCGCCGAGTGGGCCTCCTCCCTCGCCTGGCTGAGCCCGTTACTCTTCTCCGCCGGCGCGGCCCTGTCCGGACTGTTCAACGCCGTCCTGCTCGGCCGGCTCGCCCGCACGCTGCGGGCGCGGGAAGCACGCCCGGCTGCCTGATGTCTCCGCGTACTGCCGCCGCGGGCTCCGGGCAGATCGGCCTGGAGCCCCCGACGACAAGGGAGATGGTGCGGTAGGCCTTCGCGGTGGATGCGTTAACGTCCGGCGTCATGAAGAGAATGGGGGCGGGGACCCGTGCGGCTGCCGTCGTGGCCGTTGCAGGACTGCTACTGGTGGGCCTGCCCACCGTGTACTTCCTGACCACCTACGGCTGCGGCGGGGCGGAGGACCGGCTCGCCGAGGCGATGGCCGACGAGGCGGTACTGGGCACGGCACCGGAGGGGGCGGACCGGGCAAGCCACGACCAGGAGTGCGACGACGACGATCTCTTCGTGACCGTGGGCACGCAGTACCGGTACGACGGCTCGCCGAAGACGGCCCTGCGGCACTACCGAGAGGCCGCCCGGGCCGACGGCTGGCGGCCTCGGGCCACGGCCGGCGGCGAGACCGTGCCCGGCTGCTTCACCAAGGCGGTGGACGGGACGACCGCATACCTCACTGTGGAGGGCCCGGAGGAAGGCGTTCTCCACGTGGACATCATCGCGGACCACGCGGAGTCGGAATGGTGCTGAATCCACGACGACCGTCTGCTCGAACTCCTTGAAGCGCGGGCCGCGGACCCGGGAGACCGGCTCCCCGGGGTGAACGGCGGGCCCTCCTACTCCGGCCCCTCCTCGAGGGTCGCCGTGCGGTCGGCCAGGCGTTCGTAGCGTTGCCTGGCGGCCTGCGGGGTGCCCAGACCGAGACCGAAGGCGATGTCCTGCCAGGTCATGCCGCGGCCGCGGGCCATCCGGAGGAGGCCGGTCTCCAGTTCGTCCATCTCGCCGCGCACCAGCGGGACGAGGCTCAGCGCGGCGGTGATGTCGGCCCGGTCCACCTCCGGTTCACCGTCGTCCGGCTGTGCGGCGCCGCTGAGCAGGAACGACACCAGCCGGACGGCCTCGTGCGGGCCGAGAACCGAGGGGTGGACCTGACGGCGGCGCTGCTCGTCGGTGGCCGCGTGCCGCTCGGCGATACGGAACAGGGAGGCGTGGACACGCTGCGCCCGCGCCTGCTCCGGCCGCGGAGGTGCGAAGGGGTCGGGGGTGGAGTCGGAGTCGGGGGCGGGGGGCTGTTCGGGAGTCGGCGGCATGGAACAAGGCTGCGACACCAACAGTTACATGTCAACTAATTGTTTTGAACAACTCGTTCAATGCCGCCGTGCACCCGAGGTCTCCCCGCCCCACGTGCAGGGCGACAACGCGAACCGAGAGGGCCGCACGATCCGCCGGACGAGCCCCAACCGTCCGTACATCGCGCATGGTTGGCCATAATGCGCGGGTGACCAGACGTCCTGTGCCGTTGCCCGTCGAACACATACCGCCCGGCACCGCCGACTGGCGGACTCCCGACGCCCAGCGCTGGCTCGCCGCCGTGCCCGCCCGGTGGGCGCGCCCTCTGTGGGCGCTGCCGGCGTTGATCGCCTCGCTGGGGTGGGACATCGCGGCGGCTCCCGACGCCCCCTGCACGTCCGCCGACCCGTGCGGCACCGACTGGCTGGGCCTCGGGACAGCCGTCGTGCTGGTGCTGACCCTGTACTGGGTGTGGCGGCAGCCGCGGCTCGCGCTCGCGGGGCTCGCGGTCACGCTGGCGGGGTTCGCCGCGGAGGGCGGCTTCGCGGCGGCGCTCGGCGAACCGTCCGCGCTCGCGTTCCTCCTGGCCGCCGGGTTCACCGCCGCCGGGCTCGTCCACCGGCTGGCCGTCGCCGGGCGGCAGCGGGCGCTGGCCCTGGAGGCGGCCGGGCCGGTCGCGCAGCCGCTGCCCGCCGCCGCGCGGGCGTTCCGCCGGGGCCGGCTCTCCTTCGTCCTGGCCGCGCTGCTGCTGGCCGCCGCCGGGGTCGGCTACTGGCAGGTCCAGCAGGTCGCCGACGCGTACGAGGAGCGGGCCGCGGGCGCCACAGGCCTGTCCGGACGGGTCACGGCCCTGAAGGAGGACGACGACGGCGTCGGCCTCCTCAAGGTGGAGGCCGACGGGCGTATCCATCGCTTCGAGACGAGCTTCCCCGAGGACTTCCCCGTGGGCAGCCGGGTCGACATCGTCGTGGACGGCGACTGGGCGGCGCTGGTCGCGGAGCCGTACGACGCCTTCGGCTGGGAGCTGCTGGTGCTGGGCGGCTCCGTCGCAGGGCTGGCGTTCCTCGCCAACGGCGTGGACGGGCGGATGCGTTCGGAGCGGCTGCGGCGCGGGCCGCTGCCGGTGCTGCGCGTGCTGGTGCGCGAGGGTGAGGACGACGGCCGCACCTGGGTGTTCGCGGCCGACGACCCGGAGGGCCTTCGGCCGATCCTGCACTTCCACTCGCTGTACGCCTTCGAGGAGGAGGAGAACGAGGACGAGAACGAGGACGGCCGCGACGCGGGCGACGGCCCCGCAGGCGTCGTCGAACTCGACAAGGTCACGGAGATTCTCCAGAGCGAGGACCCTCACCCGCCGCTGCGGGAGGCCGTCCTGTACGGCGTCCCCTACGCCGGCGCCGAAGTCGCCTTCGTCGCGCGCGAGGACGCGGACGACCCCGAGGTGTCGGTGGAGTGCAGCGTCACCGCGGTGAAGCCGGCCGTCCCCGGGTGGAAGGAGCGCGGAGCGCGGCGCCGTGGGCGGAAGAACCCGCAGCGGCCCGTCGACGAGATCGCCGCCGGTATGACACCCACGACGGGCCCGCGGGTGTGGACGGCGCACGGCTTCTCGCGCGCGGTGGGCCTCGGCCTGCTGCTGATGCAGGGCGGCGGCATCTGGGCCGCGCTCGACGAGGGGCTGTCGTGGACCTGGCTGTGGCCGGCCGTGGGCCTGCCGTGGCTGGTGACGGCCGTGGCGACGGCGCTCACCTGGCGGATCACCGCCGACCGTGACGGGCTGTGGGTGACCGGGGCGTGGCGCGTGCGGCGGATCCCGTGGAGCGGGATCACGTCCGTGCGGCACTCCGATGACAGCATCCGCATCGACCGGGCCAAGGACTCCCCCGTCGAGCTCTCCCTCACCGGCTGGGCGTGGCTGGAGCGCCGCCTGGGCCGCGAGCCGCGTGCGGGACGCGCCGTCGAGGAGGTGCGGGCGCTGCTGCTCCGCCCGGAGCTGCGGCCGCTGGAGGAGGCGCCGACGGGGCGGCAGGGCATGGCGGTCGGACCGCCGCTGGTGGCCCTGTCGGTGCTGTGGGGCGTGGCGGTGCTGCTCCTGCTGTGACCGGGCGCTCGCCGGGGACGCGGTGGTCGTCGTCCTGCACGGTCTGGGACTCGCGGCGGCCTACGCGACCCGGGCGGCGATCCTGCGCGCCGGCGAGGTCGCGGCCGACGGGCCGCCGGACGAGGTCTTCTCCGAGCGGTTGCTGTCGGAGGTGTACGACCAGCCCGTCGAGGTGCTTCCGCATCCCCGGACGGGCGCGGTCCTGGTCCTCCCGAACCGGGACGGCTGACACCCGCGTCCCACGGTTCGCTCCGGCCCGGGACGGCTGATGTCCGTCCCGGGACCGGCCGGCCGCCCCGCCCCGCCCTCCGATCCTTCCGGTCCTTCCGGCCCCTTTCCTCCGGCTCCTTTCCCTCCGATCCCTCCCTGCCCTCCGGCCCCTCACCTGGGCGGGTTTCGGGCCGGGTCACGGTGTGGCCGCTGTATCCGGTCCCGGCGTTCCCGCGGCACCTCGCCCCGGTAGGGTTCGCCTCCGGGAAGGGGAAGGTGAAGGAACCGGATGAGCAGGTATCTCGGCCTTCGAAGGCTCCGCGGGTTCCGCGGGCTCCGCGAGTTCCACGGGTTCCGCAGGTGCGACCGGAGCGTGCTGATCGTGGCAGCCTCGGTGACCGCTCTGTCGTTGACGGCGAGCGGCTGCGTGGTGGTGCACGGTGAGCGGGAGGTGCTTCCGGCCACCACCCGTGCCGAAGCGGCCACGGCGCTCCAGGAGTTCACGGCCGCCTACAACAAGGCCGACCAGGCGTACGACAGTTCCCTGGACGCCGAGTACACCACCGGCGCGCTCGCCGACATCGACACGGCGCGGCTGACGGCGGGGAAGGCCAACAGTCCGGACGGCAATGCCCGGCACACGCCGCTGAAGCTGACGGACGCGAAGTTCACCATCCCCAAGAAGGCCGGCTGGCCCCGCTGGTTCCTCGCGGACGCGTCCGGCAACAAGGGCGGCGACTCCCGCTGGCTTCTGGTGTTCACACGGAACTCCCTGGACGAGACCTGGGAGGCGGCGTATCTGACGCTGGTCGCCCCGGACGCCCTGCCGGAGTTCGCGGCGGACAAGGACGGCTGGGCCGAGGCGGTGCCCGCGAACGCGGCCGATCCGGCCGTACCGCCCGGCGAGTTGAGCGCGACCTACGCGACGTACCTGAAGGACGGCAGGACCGGCGGGGACGGCGCCACCGCCTTCGCCGAGGGCCCGCACACCAGCGCGTGGCGGGCGCGGCGGACGAAGCAGTCGGCCCGGCCGGGTCTGGCCACGCAGTACATCGACGAACCGATGACGAACGGCGACTACGCGCCGCTGGCGCTGCGTACCGAGGACGGCGGGGCGCTGGTCTTCTTCACCACGCGCCACTTCGAGAAGCAGACCGCCGCTGCCGGGGCGTCCGTGCCGACACCGAACAAGGACGTGCTGGCGCTGACCACCGGCGAGATCCGGCAGACCCTGACGATGGAGTTCGTGTCCAACCAGGTGGCTCTGGACCCGGGCGACGGCGAGGTGGAGATCCTGGGGCGGATCCAGGGACTGACGTCGGCGAAGGGCGAGTAGGGAGCGCCGTACGGTACGGCGGGCTTTCTCGGATCAGAAGGCTAGCGGCGCAGGGGCCAGGCCGCGGCGGCCGCCTGTTCGGGGTGCTCGCCGGCGTGGCGGGCGCAGGCGTCGGTGAGGTATTCCAGCAGGCTCAGCGGGTCGGGCAGCGGATGCTCCGGGCCGCGTACCCAGTGCACCGACCGGTTGTCGTCGCCGGGCAGTCGCGCGGGCGGTACCAGGACGTACGAACCGCGGCAGTGCCAGCGCAGGCCGGGGTGCTCGTCCATCGTCTCGGGGTGGCAGTCCAGCTCGCACGGCCACCACTCGTCCTCGTCCTCGGGGGTGCCCCGGGTGAGGGTGAAGACCAGCATGCGGCCGTCGTCGCTCTCCGCGACGGGGCCGACCTCGACCCCGGCCTCCAGCAGGCGCTCCAACGCCTCGCGACCGGCTTCGAGGGGCACGTCGAGTACGTCGTGCACCATGCCGGTCGCGGTGATGAAGTTGGCCTGCGGCTGGTGGCGGGCCCAGCGCTCGATCTGGGCGCGGTCGGTGGTGGACTGTGTCTGCCAGGCGAACGACACGGGGTGCCGGGCGGGAGTGGGACAGCCGACGCGGTCGCAGGAACAGCCGTATCCGGCCGGGTGGGCGGCGGGCGCGAGCGGGAGTCCCGCACCGGCGGCGGCGAGCAGCAGAGCCTCACGGTCGCCTTCGTCGACGGCCGGTTCCGGGCGGCGTCCGCGCAGCCACCGGGAGATTTTGCCCTGCCCGCCGGTCCTACCGCCGAACTCCGCGCTCATCTAGCTCCTCGCCTCGCCGTCGTGTTTCCCAGCATGCCCTATCGTCCCACCATCCTGCGCCTCGGGGGGCCGGAGCCCATAATCGGTGCAGCCGGGACAAGCGGGGTCCGGACGTGACGAGGGGCGCCCCACGGGGCGAAAGGTGTACCCGCGAGCGCGGTCGCCCTTCGGTGTCGGGCCTGGTCAGCGCGGGGCGAGGCCGTTGAGGGCGTAGTCGACGAGGGTGTCGGTGTACGCGTAGGTGATCGGCCCCGTGTACTGGAGCCAGCGCTGGGCGAGTGGCGAGACGAACAGTTCCAGGGCGATACGAGGATCGATGTCGGGGCGCATCTGGCCGGCTTCCTGCGCGGAGCGCAGCCGGTCGACGTAGAGCTGGAGCTGGGGTTCCAGCAGCTTGGCGACGAACCTCCGGCCCAGCTCCTCGTTGACGACGCCTTCGGCGGCCAGCGCGCGGGACGGCGCCTCGAACGCGGGGTTGTGCAGTTCGTCGACCGTGGCGCGCAGGACGAGCTTGAGGTCGGCGGCGAGGTCCCCGGTGTCGGGGATCCCCTGGCTCTCGTGGCCCGCTCGCCCCTCCTGTCCCTCCTGTCCCTCCTGTCCCTCCTGTCCCTCACGGTCCTCGCGTTCCTGCGCGGCGGTGCGGGCGGCCTGCTCGCTCAGGTCGAGGAAGGCCTCCAGCAGGACCTCCGCCTTCGACCCCCACCACCGGTAGATCGTCTGCTTGCCGACGCCGGCGCGGGCGGCGATGCCCTCGATCGTGGTCTTCGGGTAGCCGATCTCCACGACCAGGGCGATGGCCGCGTCGTAGATGGCACGGCGGGAGCGCTCGCTGCGGCGGGTGGAATCGGGGGGTGCGGGGTTGTTCGAGGCCATGGGTCGAATTTATCAGGTTGACAAGACGGCACGTCTCGCCTGAGAGTGGTGAGCGCGAGGCGAGACGGTACGTCTCGCCAATGGCTCATTGCCCGTCAGCGGCCGGAAGAACGGAGATCACCATGTCCCGAGGCGGATCCGGAAACATGCTGGGCGTCGGCGGCACCCGACAGCACCTCGGCCGCAAGGCCCTGCGCAGCGGCGGACGCGACGGCCGCATCGGCGGCGGACGCGACGCCCAGGCCCAGAAGCGCGAACTGCTGCGCAAGCTCCAGGAGCGACGGGAGCAGGAAGGAAGCGAGGGAGGCGGAGCGGGAGGGCCCGTGAAGCGGGCCTAGCCAGTGCCGCATCAGGCAACGTTCGCCCTGTTCACGACCTCGCGTAGGTGCTCGTCCCGGGCGTGCTTGTTCCGCCGGATGAGGGAGCGGCGGATCATGCTGCCCTGAGCCTTGTGGCTCGCGTGGTCGGTGCCGTCGAGGGTGAAGCAGCGCAGGGCGGTGAACTGGGCCTCGATGCGGTTGAGCCAGGAGCTGTTGGTCGGGCTGTAGGCGAGCTCGACGTTGCCGGCCGCCGCCCAGTCCGCCACTCTGCGGCAGCGCTTCGTGGTCAAGTGCGGGAAGAAGTCGTCGCAGACGACGGCGGTGCGCACGTCGGCCGGGTAGAGGCTGCGCGGGTAGCGGCAGAACTCGAGGAACTTCGACCGGTTCTTGGTCTTCTTGATGTGCCCGTGGAGCTTGTCCTTGCCCAGGTCGCAGGCGGCGAACAGATGCCTGACCCCGTGCGGACGGGTGCAGGTCGCCCGCCGGCCGGGCCGGGGCTCGCGGTCGGGGTCTTTGCGCTCCCCGCCGCGCTCGGCCCACTGCCGGCCCGGGTGCCGCTGGAGGTCGAGCGGGCCGAACTCGTCCGGACAGAAGATGACTTCGGGCTCGCCGTCCTCGGGTATCACCTCGCCGTCGGCGATCGCGTAGAGGTGCTCGACCCGGGCTTCCTCGGCCGCGTAGTCGGGGTCGCGGGAGGCCTTCCAGGTCTTCAGGCGTTGAAAGGAGACGCCCTCCGCCTTCCAGGACAACGCCACCAGGCTGCGCGACGAGGCGAACTCCCGCCTTGCCCCGGCCGGGAAGGTCGCCGTACTGGAGCAACTGGTGCAGGACCGGCGTACCACGCCGTGGCGCGCCTGACCCCTACGTGCCGACGATGCCCGCGTCGTGGGCGAGGAGGCCGGCCTGGGTGCGGTTGACGCAGCCCAGTTTGTCCAGCATGCGCGAGACGTAGCCCTTGATCGTGGCCTCGGAGAGGAACAGCCGGGCCGCGATCTGCGCGTTCGACAGGCCCTCGCCCAGGCCTGCCAGGACCTGGATCTCCCGCTCGGTCAGCGAGGCGACCAGGTCGCGTGCGCGGTCGCGGGCCAAGAGGCTGTCCGTCGACGCGGCGATGAGCCGGCGGGCGGCGGACGGCGAGAGGACGGTGTGCCCCTGGGCGGCCGTCCGTACGAGCCCGATCAGTTCCTCCGGCGGGGTCGACTTGACCAGGAACCCGGTCGCGCCGGCCCGCAGGGCACGCAGCACGTACTCGTCGGCGTCGAAGGTCGTCAGCACCACGATGTTCGGCGGCTCCGCGAACTCGTTGATGCGTTCGATCGCGGTCAGCCCGTCCATGCCCGGCATGCGCAGGTCCATCAGGACGACGTCCGGGCGGCTGCGCCGGACGGCCTCGATACCGGCCGCGGCGTCGTGGGCCTCGTCGACGACCTCCAGGTCCTGGGCCGATTCGAGAATGGTGCGCAGGAACACGCACACCATGGACTCGTCGTCCACCACCACTACTCGGACCACGCTCACACCGCCGATTCCGCGGTGGGGACGTACGCGGGCAGCGTCGCCTCGACGCTGAAGCCGCCGTCGGGACAGGGTCCGGCACGCAGGGTGCCGTGCACGAGTTCGATGCGCCGGCGCAGATGCGCGATGCCCAGGCCGGAGCCGGTGTCCGCGAGGGCGCTGCCGGCGCTGCCGGTCGGGGGCGTGTTGTGGACGGTGAGCCGCACCTGGGCCTCGTCGTACTCCACCCGCACGGTCACCTGGGCGCCGGGAGCGTGCTTGCGGACGTTGGTCAGCGCCTCACGCAGGACGCGGTAGGCGGTGCGCCCGACCACCGGTGAGGCGAGGGCCGGGTCGCCGTCCTCGATCAGCTCGGTCGGTGTGCCCACCGCCGCCGACTCGGCGACCAGGTCGGCGAAGCCCCCCACCGCGGGCGTGCGGTCGCCCTCGGGCGTGGTGCGCAGGATGCCGACCAGGTCCCGCAGTTCCTCCAGCGCCTGGCAGCCCGCGGCGCGCAGCTCCTCCGCCGCCTGCCGGGTCCCCTCGTCCTGTGCCGTCACCCGCAGGGCTCCGGCCTGCAGCACCATCAGGCTCACCCGGTGCGTGACGACGTCGTGCATCTCCCCGGCAAGCCGGGCGCGTTCCTCGGCGCGGGCCTGCTCGGCGAGCAGGTGGCGTTCCCGCTCGGCTCGCTCGGCGCGTTCGACGAGGGCGAGGACCATCCGCCGGCGGGCGTCGAAGTACAGCGCCAGCAGCGGCCCGACCGCGGTGCGCAGCAGCCCGATCGTCATGACGGCGACCGACGGCTCCCAGGGCCGCATGATGACGAGGGTGAAGGCCGCGAGCACGAGGAACGCCGTGCGGCGGCGGTGCTGCTGGTAGAAGAACGGGCCGTAGGCGGCCATCACAGTCGCGTAGGGGGCCCACACGTTGGTGTCGTGGGCGGGCGTGAGCGCGCCGGCCGGTGAGATCAGCAGCGTCACCGCGACCGTGAACGCGCCGAGCACGCCGACGACGGTGAGCGGGGCGACGCGGCGGACGGCCAGCGAGGCGCAGGCGAGTGCCTGCACGCCCAGCATGACCCAGGCGAGGGTGTCCGGGCGGTCCGGCCACCAGCTGGCGCCGATCAGCGTGGTACCGGTGTCGAGCAGCACGAAGGCGACCGCGATCGCCACGTCCACGGCCACCCGGTGCCGGCGGTGCCACGGTCCGTCGGTCATGAGGCTTACCGTAGGCCATCCGCGCCGCCGCCCCGTCCGCGTCGGGACCACCCCGTACCTCCGTCTCGGGGGGACCCTACGAAAGTCGCATGCCGCCCGCGACGACCAGCCGTTCGTCGGTCCCGGAACCGACCGCTCGCCCTGCCGCGCGAGGGTCCCGCTGCCGTGGAATGAGGGCATGGATACGACAGGCAACCCCATCACGACGACTCCCCGGCTCGGTCGCTACACGATCGACACGAACAGTTCGTCCATCACGTTCAAGGGCAGACACCTCTTCGGCCTGATGCCGGTGCGCGGCACGTTCGCGATCCGGGGCGGCACGGTCGACGTGGCCGAGCCGCTGTCCGAGTCGCGTCTGCGCGTGGAGATCGACGCGGCGAGCTTCAGCACCGGCAACGACCACCGCGACGGCGACGTACGGTCGGCGAAGTTCCTGGACATCGACCGGCACCCGCTGATCACCTTCGTCTCCGAGCGGGTGGACGCCACGTCCGTCTCCGGCACGCTCACCGCGTGCGGGGTCACCCGGCCCGCGAGCCTGGCGGTCGTGCGCTCGGAGGTGCGCGCCAACTCGTTCACCGTCCACGCCACCACCCGCGTCGACCGCACCGAGTTCGGTGTGACCGCGGCCCGCGGGATGGCCGGGCGACGGCTCGACCTGACGCTGGAGGTCACGTGCGTCCACGCCTGACGCCGCCGCACGCGCACCGGACGGCGGGTGACCGTCATGTCTAGCGCGGTCGTGGTCGAAGACCTGCACAAGACCTACGGCGCGGTGCGGGCCGTGGACGGGGTGAGCTTCACCGTCGAGCACGGGGAGATCTTCGCGCTGCTCGGCCGCAACGGCGCCGGCAAGACCACCACCATGGAGATCCTCGAAGGGTTCCGCACCCGGGACGGCGGACACGTCGACGTCCTCGGCCTCGACCCGGGCGACCGGTCCACGGCGCGCGCCCTGCGCGAGCGGATCGGGCTGGTGCTGCAGGACATCGCGGTCGAGCCCTACCTCACCGTCCGCGAGACCATCGCCCGCAACGCGGGCTACTACCCGGCGCCCCACGACGTCGACGAGGTGATCCGCCTGGTCGACCTCGCCGGGCAGGAGAAGAAGAAGGTTCGCACGCTCTCCGGCGGCCAGAAGCGGCGCCTGGACCTGGCGCTGGGGATGATCGGGAACCCGAGCCTGCTGTTCCTCGATGAGCCGACGACCGGGTTCGATCCGAACGCGCGCCGCGGCGCCTGGCAGCTCGTGCGCAACCTGCGCGACGCGGGCACCACCATCCTGCTCACCACGCACTACATGGAGGAGGCGCAGGAGCTGGCCGACCGGGTGGCCGTGATCTCCGCCGGACAGATCGTCGCCGAGGGCACCCCCACGGCTCTCGGGGGGCGTGACACCGCGCGGGCCCGGATCCGCTTCGTGCTGCCGCCCGGCAGCACGGTCGCCGACCTGCCGGTGGTCGCCGAGCCGGACGAGGACGACCTGGTCACCGTGGAGTCCGCGGAGCCGACCGGCACCCTGCACCAGCTCACCGACTGGGCGTTGCGGCGCGGCACCGTGCTTGCCGGGCTGACGGTCGACCGGCCGAGCCTGGAGGACGTCTATCTCCGGCTGACCGCCCAGGACCGGAGCGCGCCCGAACGCACGCCGGAAAGGAGCACACCGTGAGCATCGCCGTTCCCCGCGCCGCGGGCCGGCCGGCCCAACGCCGCGGTCTCGCCCTGCTGTGGCATCAGATCCACTACGAGCAGCTGACGTTCTGGCGCAATCCGCAGAGCGCGTTCTTCACGTTCGTCTTCCCGGTCGTCGTCATCGCGATCTTCGGCGGGCTGTTCGGCGGCATCGGCGAGAGCGAGTTCTACTACGGCCGCTCCGCCCTGCAGTACTACGTGTCGACGATCGCCGCGGTGTCCGTCCTGGGCTCCTGCTACAGCCAGTTGGCGATCGTGCTCGCGGCGCGGCGCCAGAACGGGATCCTGAAACGCGTGCGGGCGACACCGCTGCCCGCGTCCGCGTACTTCGTGGGCCTCCTGGCGCACTGCGTCGTCGTGAGCGTCGTCGACGTCCTGCTGATCACCGTGGTCGGCCGGCTCTACGGCGTCTCGCTGCCCGCCTCCTCGCAGCTGCCCGCGCTGGCCCTGACGCTGGTGCTCGGCGCCGCCGCCTTCTGCACCCTGGGGGTCGCGGTGGCATCGCTGATCCGCAACGCGGAGGCCGCGCCGTCGGTCGTGCAGTTCGTCCTGTTCCCGCTGGTGTTCCTCTCGGGCACCTACATGCCGATCCACTCCGGTCTGCTGAACGGCATCGCCGCCGCACTGCCGGTGAAGCCGTTCAACGACGCCCTGCTCCGCGCGTTCACCACGGACCACGCCGGCCTCCCCTGGCGGGATCTCGGGGTCCTGCTGCTGTGGGGCGCGCTCGGCGCGGTGGTGGCGGTGCGGCGGTTCCGCTGGGACCCGCGCGCGGAGTGATCCGGTCTCCTGCGGGAGACCCGCCGGTTGATCCGGCCTCAGGACCGGCCGATCCCCCACGGCCACAGAGTTCGCCCTCGCCCCGGACCTCCGGTCCTTCATCGAGGGCCTCACCTCTGCCCCTGACTTCAAGAGCATGCACGCGGAGGAACCACCCGGCTGTGCTCGCTCCCGGACGCGAGACCGTGCCTCACCGAACCGTGAAGCCTCTGCCGATGACCCGTCACGGCGGGGCGAACGTTGCCCGATGCGGCACCGGCGACCTGGTGATCCTGTCCGCCCAGGACTTCGGCGGCCACCCGCTCGCCCGCGTCCATCTGCCCGGCCGGGTGCCGCTGGGCTTCCACGGGAGCTGGATCCCGGACGCGTGAGCAGCGTCGCCGTCTTGCCTAGTAGGGCTTTGTTAGGTACCCCGGGTGTCCAAGGAAGGGCGGGGTCGTGATTTTCTCTCGGCT
>NZ_JBHSPC010000076.1:0-25787 GCF_042656345.1 Streptomyces incanus | reverse complement strand
TACCCCTCACCCCTCACCCCTCACCCCTCACAGCACGTACGGTCGCCCCAAGGCCTCCCGACCGGAGCGACACCCCACCGGCGTGCGGACGCCCGGCGGGCGCGCCGGGTCCGGCCTCCGCGCGCCCGCCCCGGCCCCCGCGGGCCGCCCCCCGATAGCCCACACGTCATGTCTCCGTAACCGGTGATTCAGACAGTCTTGCGACGCTCGGCGAATGCATCCCGCCGCGCCAGAGCCGCCCTCACCCCATAGGGGGAACGGGGCCGCCCCAGGGGCACCATCGCTCCCACCCGCGCCGTCCGACGCGCCCGTGGTACTCGTGGCGCGGAACAATGGATTCATGAGCCAGTCGAACGCCAAAGCCGACGCCAAAACCAAGGGTCAGGTACAACACACGCAGCCCTCCGTGGGCTCGATCGCCGCCCACCGGCCGCACCCCGTGGCCGGGACGGTCTCCGATCTGGAACCGGACATCGACTCGGACCTGGACGTCTACGAGGAGCCGGACACCGGCGGCGAACCGCTGCCCCAGGGCAGGTTCCTCGACCGGGAGCGCAGCTGGCTCGCCTTCAACGAGCGCGTTCTGGAGCTCGCCGAGGACCCGAGCACCCCCCTCCTCGAGCGGTCCAACTTCCTCGCGATCTTCGCCAGCAACCTGGACGAGTTCTTCATGGTCCGGGTGGCCGGTCTCAAGCGCCGTATCGCCACCGGTGTCGCCACCCGCTCCGCATCCGGCCTCCAGCCGCGCGAGGTGCTGGAGATGATCTGGGCCCGTTCGCGCGAGCTGATGGCACGGCACGCCGCCTGCTTCCACGAGGACGTCCTCCCCGGGCTGGCGGACGCGGGCATCCACCTGGTCCGCTGGAGCGAGCTGACGGAGAAGGAGCAGGCCCGCCTGTTCACCCTCTTCCGGCACCGGATCTTCCCCGTGCTGACCCCCCTGGCGGTCGACCCGGCGCACCCCTTCCCGTACATATCGGGTCTGTCGCTGAACCTGGCCGTGATCGTGCGCAACCCGGTCACCGGTCACCGGCACTTCGCCCGGGTCAAGGTGCCGCCGCTGCTGTCCCGCTTCCTGGAGAGCTCCCCGGGCCGTTACGTCCCCGTCGAGGACGTCATCGCCGCCCACCTGGAGGAGCTGTTCCCGGGCATGGAGGTGCTCCAGCACCACGCCTTCCGGCTCACCCGCAACGAGGACCTGGAGGTCGAGGAGGACGACACCGAGAACCTCCTCATCGCCCTGGAGAAGGAACTCATGCGGCGCCGCTTCGGGCCGCCGGTGCGCCTCGAGGTCGAGGAGTCCATCGACCGTGACGTCCTGGACCTCCTGGTGCGCGAACTGAAGATCAGCGAGGCCGAGGTGTACCCGCTGCCGGGGCCGCTCGACCTCACCGGCCTCTTCCGGATCCACAAACTCGACCGGCCGGAGCTGAAGTACCGCTCGTTCATCGCCGGCACCCACCGCGACCTCGCCGAGGTCGAGTCGGCGTCCGCGCCGGACGTCTTCGCCGCCCTCCGCAGCCGGGACGTGCTGCTGCACCACCCGTACGACTCGTTCTCCACGTCCGTGCAGGCCTTCCTCGAGCAGGCGGCGGCCGACCCGGACGTCCTCGCGATCAAGCAGACCCTGTACCGGACCTCCGGCGACTCCCCGATCGTCGACGCGCTCATCGACGCGGCCGAGTCCGGCAAGCAGGTCCTCGTCCTGGTCGAGATCAAGGCCCGCTTCGACGAGTCCGCCAACATCAAGTGGGCGCGCAAGCTGGAGGAGTCCGGCTGCCACGTCGTCTACGGCCTGGTCGGTCTGAAGACCCACTGCAAGCTGTCCCTGGTGGTCCGCCAGGAGGGCGAGACGCTCCGGCGGTACAGCCACGTCGGCACCGGCAACTACCACCCGAAGACGGCCCGGCTCTACGAGGACCTCGGCCTGCTCACCGCCGACCCACAGGTCGGCGCGGACCTCTCGGACCTGTTCAACCGCCTCTCCGGCTACTCGCGCCGCGAGACGTACCGGCGGCTGCTGGTCGCCCCCAAGTCCCTGCGCGACGGGCTGATCTCCCGGATCGACAAGGAGGCCCGGCACCACCGCGCCGGACGCCCCGCGTACGTCCGCATCAAGGTCAACTCGATGGTGGACGAGGCGATCATCGACGCCCTGTACCGGGCCTCGCAGGCGGGGGTGCCGGTGGACGTGTGGGTGCGCGGCATCTGCGCGATCCGGCCGGGCGTCGAGGGGCTGTCGGAGAACATCCGGGTCCGTTCCGTCCTCGGCCGCTTCCTCGAACACTCCCGCATCTTCTCCTTCTGCAACGGCGGCGAGCCCGAGGTGTGGTTCGGCAGCGCGGACATGATGCACCGCAATCTGGACCGCCGTATCGAGGCGCTGGTCAGGGTCACCGACCCCGCCCACCGGGCGTCCCTGAACCGGCTGCTGGAGACCGGCATGTCCGACAGCACCACGTCCTGGCACCTCGGCCCGGACGGCGAGTGGACACGGCACGCGACGGACGCGGACGGCCAGCCCCTGCGACATGTCCAGGAGATGCTCATAGACGCCCGGAGGCGCCGGCGTGGCACAGCGACACCTTGACCCGACGGACCCGGGAACCGGCTCAGGACCGGGCTCAGGCCCCGGCCTCAGGACCGGCCCGAGGAAGACCGGCCTGACAACCGGCCCGACAACCGGCCTGACAACCGGTCCGAAGGCCGATCCCACGGCCGCTCCGGTGTCCGCGGAGGCCCTGGCGGGTTATCTGCGGGCCCAGGCCACCGAGTTCCTCCGCGCGCTGCGCCTCCACCGGGAGGCGGGGGCGGGCGCGGCGGCCTCGGAGGGTTCCGTCGAAGCGGCGCTCGCACTGCGCCGGTCGGCCCGCCGGATCAGCGGCAGCCTGCACACCTTCCAGGCGGTCCTGGATCCCGACTGGTCCGAGGCGATGCGCCCGGAGCTGGCCTGGGTCTCCGGCACCCTGGCGCTGGAACACGCCTGCTCTACGCGCCTGGAGCGGCTGCTCCAGGCACTGCACCGGCTGTCCGGCACGGCGGCGTTCCCGGCCCAGGGGACGGCCGGGGCCGGTTCGGCGGGCGGACCGGGCGGACCGGCCCGGTCCGCCGCCCCGGCCGCCGTCGCCGCCAGGGGCTCCTCCGCCTCCCCCGCCACCGGAACCGGGGCCACCGCCACCGCCGCCCCCGAGCGCGGCAGCCTCACCGTGGGTGCCGCCAAGGCCGGTGCCCTGCTGGACCGGCAGCTCACCCTGGCCCGGACCCGGGCGCACTCCACGGCACTCCAGGCCCTCGGCTCCTCCCGGTTCCACGCCGTCGCCGACAAGGTCGCCGTGCTGGCCAGCGAGGTTCCGCTGACCCCGGCCGCCTCCGCCGCCGACCTGCGCCCGCTGGCCGAGGCCGCGCGGGAGCGGCTCGTCGACGCCGTCGCGGCGCTGCCCCTGCTCACCGCGGGCAGCCCGTACAACGCGGAGGCGCTGGTCCACGGGCTGTCCCCGGACCTGGCCCCGCACCCGCAGGACGCCCCCTGGCACCAGGTCCGCCTGCTGCTGCGCCTGCACCGGTACGCCCGCGAGGTGCTGTACCGCACCGCCGCCCCAGCCGCTCCCGCCGACGGCACCACCCGGGCCACCCGAACCACGCATGCCGTCGAGGCCGCCGCAGCCGCGGGTGCCGCGGAGCCCGCAACCGCCGCCTCCCCGCTCCCCGACGTCCGCCTGCTCGCCGCCGGCGAGGCCCTCGACCGGCACCGGGACGCGTCCGAGGCCTCGGCGGCCGCGGCGAACGCCGCCCGTACCCCGCGCATCGCCCCGGCCACGGCGTACGCGCTCGGGGTGCTCCACGCGGACCAGCGGCACGAGGTGGAGGCGGCGCGGTACGCGTTCCAGCGGAGCTGGCAGAAGGACGTCCTCGGCTCGTTTTAGGGAGGCCCCGGTGGGCTCGACCCCGTCCGACCACGGCTACCGCGGCCCGCGCCCGGCCGCTCGCCTGATCGTCCAGGCGGCCGGCTGTGTCCTGTGGCGCCGTTCCCCGGTCACGGGCACGCTCGAAGTGTGTCTCGTCCACCGCCCCAAGTACGACGACTGGTCCTGGCCCAAGGGAAAGCTGAAGCGCGGCGAGGACGCGCTCGCGGGTGCGCTGCGCGAGGTCGCCGAGGAGACGGGGCACTCCGCCGTGGCGGCCGCCGAGCTCCCGTCCGCGCACTATCTGGCGAACGGCCGCCCGAAGCGCGTCCGCTACTGGGCCGCCGAGGCGGTCTCCGGCACGTTCACCCCCAACGACGAGGTGGACCGCGTCCTGTGGCTCCCCCCGCACGTGGCCCGCCGCCGGCTCACCGAGCCGAGGGACGCGGACTTGGTGGACGCCCTCCTCGCCACGTTCCGCCCGACGGCATAGCGGCGGTCAGCGCCGGCCGGCACCTCGCCCGCGCCCATGCCCGTCCGCACCGGCCCCGCACCGATGTCCGACCGGTGTCCGCAGTGTGTCCGCACTGGTCCGCGTTGTGTCCGCGCTGTCCCGCTGCCCCGCTCCTGCCCGACATCGGCCCGGTATCGACCCGTGTCCTCGACGTAAGCGTTCCGTGACCTCACCGCACCGCCCACAGGGGTTCACCTGCCGTTCACTTACGACCATGGGGTGCTTCACCTCTTCTGCCTACTTTCGGCCTTACACGATGCGAACCGCCCGCCGAACGGGCACTCGCGTCGCTCGGACTGACTTTGGACTTCGCACGCCGCCGGAATTCAGGACGGCGGCTCCTGGAAGGAACTCAAGTGAAGCTTCAGCGCAAGAACCGGCGGGCCCTCGCTCTCGGTGCTCTCGCCGTCTCCGGCGCCCTGGCCCTCACGGCGTGCGGCTCGGACGACACCAGCAACGGCGGCGGCAGCTCCAGCGACGCCTCCGCGAGCGCTCAGGGCAACATCGACTGTGCCGACGCCAAGGGCCAGCTCCAGGCCTCGGGTTCGTCCGCGCAGAAGAACGCGATCGACGCCTGGGTCAAGAACTACACGGCCGCCTGCAAGGACGTGCAGATCAACTACCGTCCCGACGGTTCCGGCGCCGGTATCACCGCCTTCCTCCAGGGTCAGACCGCGTTCGCCGGCTCCGACTCGGCTCTCAAGCCGGAGGAGATCGCTGACTCGAAGAAGGTCTGCACCGACGGTCAGGCCATCGACCTGCCGATGGTCGGCGGTCCGATCGCGGTCGGCTTCAACGTCCCGGGTGTCGACAACCTGGTCCTGGACGCCGCGACCCTCTCGGAGATCTTCGACAGCAAGATCACCAACTGGAACGACGAGAAGATCGCGAAGCTGAACCCCGACGCGAAGCTTCCCGACCTCAAGATCCAGGCCTTCCACCGCTCGGACGAGTCCGGCACCACGGACAACTTCACCAAGTACCTGAAGGCCGCCGCGCCGAAGGCCTGGCCCTACGAGCCCGGCAAGTCGTGGGAGGCCAAGGGCGGCCAGTCCGCTCAGGGCTCCTCCGGTGTGGCGCAGCAGGTGAAGCAGACCTCGGGTGCGATCTCGTACTTCGAGCTCTCCTACGCCAAGGACGGCATCAAGACCGTCGACATGAAGACCGAGGCCACCGAGCCGGTCAAGGCCACGATCGAGAACGCCACGGCCGCCATCGGCGCCGCCAAGGTCGTCGGCACCGGCAAGGACCTCGCGCTGGAGCTGGACTACACCCCGGACGCCGAGGGTGCCTACCCGCTCGTCCTGGTGACGTACGAGATCGCCTGTGACAAGGGCAACAAGGCGGACACCCTGCCCGCCACGAAGTCCTTCCTGAACTACATGGCCTCCGAGGACGGTCAGGGCCTGCTGGCGGACGCCGGCTACGCCCCGATGCCCGAGGAGATCATCACCAAGGTTCGCGAGACCGTCTCGAACCTGAGCTGACCCGAGTGCGGCCGACCCCGAGAACCGGGGTCGGCCGCACCGTCCGGTGCACCGCCGCCAGGGGCCCTCGAACAGCGTGAGGCCCCGCAGACCGGAGACCCTGATGGACATATCAACACAGCAGCCCCCCCCACCCCCCCTGCCTTCGCCGGCCGAGCGGAAGCGCGCCGCCCGCGGCGCCACCCGGCCCGGCGACCGGATCTTCCTCGGGCTCTCCCGGGGGTCCGGCATTCTCGTTCTCGCGATCATGGCCGCGATCGCGGGCTTTCTCACGTACCGCGCCGTCCTCGCGCTCGGCAACAACGAGGCCAACTTCTTCACGTCGTTCGACTGGAACCCCAGCGGTAACCCGCCGGAGTTCGGCATCGCGGTCCTGGTCTACGGCACCGTCGTGTCGTCGGTCATCGCCATGGTCATCGCGGTCCCGGTCTCGGTGGGCATCGCGCTGTTCATCACGCACTACGCCCCGCGCAGGCTCGGCGGCACCATCGCGTACGTGATCGACCTGCTCGCCGCCGTGCCGTCCATCGTCTACGGCCTGTGGGGCGCACTCGTCCTGGTGCCGCACATGGACGGCCTCTACGGCTGGCTGAACGACTACCTCGGCTGGACCGGCATCTTCGAGTGGAACGGCGGCGCCGGGCGCTCGCTGTTCACCGTGGGCATCCTGCTCGCCCTGATGATCCTTCCGATCATCACCAGCGTCAGCCGTGAGGTCTTCCGGCAGGCGCCGCAGATGCACCAGGAGGCCGCCCTCGCGCTGGGCGCCACCCGCTGGGAGGTCATCCGCATGGCGGTGCTCCCCTTCGGCCGCTCCGGCGTGATCTCCGCCTCGATGCTGGGTCTCGGCCGCGCGCTCGGCGAGACGATGGCCGTGGCCATGATCCTCTCGTCGTCCTTCGACATCAACGCCAGCCTGCTCGACCCGGGCGGCGGCACCTTCGCGCAGAACATCGCCAGCAAGTTCAACGAGGCCAGCGAGATGGGCCGGGACGCGCTGATCGCGTCCGGCCTGGTGCTCTTCGTGATCACCCTGCTGGTCAACGGCGGCGCCCGCCTGATCATCGCCCGTCGCAAGGAGTACTCGGGGGCCAACGCATGAGCCACGCAACGATCACCCCCAAGTCCGCGAGCTCCCTGCACGGTGCCCGGCTCCCCAAGTGGTTCGCCTGGGCCGCCGCCGCGGGCTCCGTCGCCCTGGGCCTCGGCATCAGCGCCGCGGCCGGTCTGGACAGCAGCATCCAGTGGGCGCTGATCGCCGCGATCCTCTTCGTCCTCGGCTCCTACGCCGCCTCCGCCGCGGTCGAGGGCAAGCGCCAGGCCAAGGACCGCACCGCGACCAGCCTGGTCTGGGTCGCCTTCATCATCGCCGTCATCCCGCTGGCCTCCCTCATCTGGGAGACGCTCAAGCGCGGTGTGAAGGTCCTCGACGGCTACTTCCTCACCCATTCCATGGGCGTCGTCGCCGACACCGAGCCCGGCGGCGGTATCTACCACGCCATCCTGGGCACCCTGGAGCAGGTCGGAATCGCTTCCCTGATCTCGGTCCCGATCGGTGTGCTGACCGCGATCTACCTGGTCGAGTACGGGCGCGGCAAGCTCGCCCAGGCCGTCACCTTCTTCGTCGACGTCATGACGGGTATCCCGTCCATCGTCGCCGGTCTGTTCATCCTCAGCCTGTGGATCATCATCCTGGACATGGGCTACTCCGGCTTCGCCGGCTCACTCGCCCTGTGCATCCTGATGATCCCGGTGGTCGTCCGCTCCACGGAGGAGATGCTCAAGCTCGTCCCGAACGAGCTGCGCGAGGCGTCCCTGGCGCTCGGCATCCCGAAGTGGCGCACGATCCTGAAGGTCGTCCTGCCGACGTCCATCGGCGGCATCACCACCGGCGTCATGCTGGCCATCGCCCGCATCACCGGTGAGACCGCTCCCGTGCTGCTGCTGGTCTGGGGGACGAGCGTGATCAACGCCAACCCCTTCCAGGACCCGCAGGCATCACTGCCGATGTACATCTATCTGCAGTACCAGAACAGCGGCGGCGAGGGCGCGGCCTACGACCGTGCCTGGGCGGCGGCCCTGACGCTCATCGCGTTCATCATGATCCTCAACCTCGTGGCCCGCGGCATCGCCCGCTGGAAGGCCCCGAAGACCGGTCGCTGACGCGGCCAGACGAAGAGTCGGCGACTCGGACCCGAAAGAAGCAGTGATCCCCATGGCCAAGCGCATCGACATCAGCGGCCTCAACGCCTACTACAGTTCCTTCCTCGCCATCGAGGACATCTCGATGACCGTCGAGCCCCGCTCCGTGACGGCCTTCATCGGCCCGTCCGGCTGCGGCAAGTCGACCTTCCTGCGCACGCTCAACCGCATGCACGAGGTCACGCCCGGCGGCAGGGTCGAGGGCAAGGTCATGCTCGACGACGAGAACCTCTACGGCGCCGGCATCGACCCGGTCGCCGTGCGGCGCGAGGTCGGCATGGTCTTCCAGCGCCCCAACCCGTTCCCCACCATGTCGGTCTACGACAACGTGGCGGCCGGTCTGCGCCTGGCGGGCAAGTACAAGAAGTCCGAGCTGGACGACATCGTCGAGAAGTCCCTCAAGGGCGCCAACCTCTGGAACGAGGTCAAGGACCGCCTGAACAAGCCCGGCTCGGGCCTCTCCGGTGGTCAGCAGCAGCGCCTGTGCATCGCCCGCGCGATCGCGGTCGAGCCGAAGGTGCTCCTGATGGACGAGCCCTGCTCCGCCCTGGACCCGATCTCCACCCTCGCCATCGAGGACCTGATCGGTGACCTCAAGGAGCGGTTCACGATCGTCATCGTGACGCACAACATGCAGCAGGCCGCGCGCGTCTCGGACCGTACGGCCTTCTTCAACCTGGCGGCCGTCGGCCAGCCGGGCAAGCTGATCGAGATCGACGACACGGAGCGCATCTTCTCCAACCCGTCGGTCCAGGCCACCGAGGACTACATCTCCGGCCGCTTCGGCTGATCCGAACCCCTCGCGGTGCTGCATGGCGGTGCCACCGTGAGGACACAGATGGGCCCGCCCCCACTACCGGGGGCGGGCCCATTCGTTCGTCCGTACGGCGCCGGGCGCGAGATGCCGGACGCTGCCAGAGGCCAGGTGTCAGAGGCCAGGTCTCAGAGGTCAGGTGTCAGGTGTCAGCACCGGCTACAGGAATGCCAGGTACACGAGCCCGTACGAGGCCGCCGCCACCAGGGCCGCCGCGGGCATGGTGATGAACCAGCCCAGGATGATGTTCTTGGCGACGCCCCAGCGCACCGCGTTCACCCGCTTCGTCGCGCCGACACCCATGATCGCCGAGGTGATCACATGTGTGGTGGAGACCGGCACCTTGAACAGGTAGGCCGTGGTGAACATGATCGTCGCGCCGGTCGCCTCGGCCGCGAAGCCCTGCGGCGGGTCCAGCTCGATGATCTTCCGCCCGAGCGTCCGCATGATCCGCCAGCCGCCCGCGTACGTGCCCAGCGACAGCATCAGCGCGCAGGAGACCTTCACCCAGACCGGAATGGGGTCGCCGTACTCCTCGACGTCCGCGATGACCAGGGCCATCACCACGATGCCCATGGTCTTCTGCGCGTCCTGGAGGCCGTGGCCGAGCGCCATGCCGGCCGCCGACACCGTCTGCGCTATACGGAAGCCCCGCTTGGCCTTGTGCGGGTTGGACCGCCGGAAGATCCACATGATCGCGGTCATGACCAGGTACCCCACGATGAGGCCCACGACCGGCGACGCGAACATCGGGATGACGATCTTCTCGAGCACCCCGTCCCAGTACACCGTCGTCCCGCCGGCCAGTGCCGCTCCGACCATGCCGCCGAACAGGGCGTGCGAGGAGGAGGACGGCAGGCCGAAGTACCAGGTGATGAGGTTCCAGGTGATCGCGCCGACCAGCGCGGCGAACAAAATCCCCATCCCCGTCGAGCCCTCGGGGGTCTGGATCAGCCCCTCGCTGACGGTCTTGGCGACCCCGGACCCCAGGAACGCGCCAACCATGTTCATGACGGCCGCCATGGCGAGCGCCACCCGTGGGGTGAGCGCACGGGTCGACACGGAGGTGGCGATGGCGTTCGCCGAGTCGTGGAAGCCGTTCGTGTACGTGAAGAAGAGCGCGACCCCGATGGTCACGATCAGAGCGAAGGTGTCCATGAAGGGGCTCAGGACTCCTTGACGGCGATGGTCTCCACCGTGTTCGCCACATGCTCGAAGGCGTCGGCCGCCTCCTCGAGTACATCCACGATCTGCTTCAGCTTGAGGACCTCGATGGCGTCGTACTTACCGCTGAAGAGGTGGGCCAGGAGCTTCCGGTGGATCTGGTCGGCCTGGTTCTCCAGGCGGTTGACCTCGATCCAGTACTCGGTGAGGTTGTCCATGGTGCGCAGGTTCGGCATGGCCTCGGCGGTGAGCTCGGCGGCTCGCGCCAGCACCTCGATCTGCTGGTCGACGCCCTTGGGCAGTTCCTCGACGTTGTAGAGGACGACCAGGTCGACGGCCTCCTCCATGAAGTCCATGATGTCGTCGAGGGACGACGCGAGGGAGTAGATGTCCTCACGGTCGAAGGGCGTGATGAACGAGGAGTTCAGCTGGTGGAAGATCGCATGGGTGGCGTCGTCACCCGCGTGTTCCGCGGCCCGCATACGCTCGGCGATCTCGACCCGGACAGGGGTGTCCGCCCCGAGCAGTTCCATGAGGAGTTTCGAGCCCGTGACGATGTTGTCCGCGGATGCGGCGAACATGTCGTAGAAGCTCGTCTCCCTGGGGGTCAGACGAAAGCGCACGTGGGGTCCTCGGGGTGCATCGGGTTCGGGATGGCTGATGCTGGGCGCACCATCCAGCCACGACTACGGGCCGCCCACCAGTGTCACCCATCGGGTAGCCCGGCAGATACGGGGGCGGTGCAGGCTGTACCACGACCGGTACCAACGGCACCGGCCACAGTCCCTATACCCGGCAAAGTTCGGTACCATATACCCACCAGGGGTATATGTCGCCCGCCATTGCACCAGGAGGACGCGATGACGACCAGCGAGGCCGGCGCGGACACGCCCTCCCCTCCGGACGCAACGGACGGGACGGGCGTGACGGACGTGACGCAAGTAACGGCCACAACCGGAACGAAAAGCATCACCGATGCACCGGATGCGACCGATTCAACCGAAACGTCCCCCGACGCGGCGGCCGGCTCCGCACCCGGCATCGTGACCGACCACGACCGGGGCATCCACGGCTACCACCACGAGAAGCAGGAACACCTCAAGCGCCTGCGCCGCATCGAGGGCCAGATCCGGGGCCTCCAGCGGATGGTCGACGAGGACGTCTACTGCATCGACATACTCACGCAGGTGTCCGCCTCCACCAAGGCCCTGCAGTCCTTCGCGCTGCAACTGCTGGAGGAGCACCTGCGCCACTGCGTGGCGGACGCGGCCGTCAAGGGCGGCGACGAGATCGACGCCAAGGTGAAGGAAGCGACCCAGGCCATCGCCCGCATGCTCCGCACCTGACCCGCCGACACCGGCCCGGACCGCTACGGCCCGGACCACCACGGACCGGGCGACACCGGCTCCGACCCCCACGGCCCCACAGCACCGGCTTCGACCGCACGGACCGGACCGCCACGGACCGGACCGCCACGGACCGAATACGGCCCCGACCCCTACGTGCCGGACCGCTACGGCCGACGTGGCCGCGACCCGACCGCCGACTCCGTGCGCACCTCGGCCACCTTCAGCACCTTGTCTATGCTCTCCAGGCTGAGCGGCCCCTGGGCGGCGGAGGCGGCGATGATCAGCTCTCCGCACAGCTCGATCTCGGCGAGGGCCACATGGTCCTGAACCAACCCACCGCCGAGCGGAGCCACGCCCGTCACCTCATCCATACGGTCATACGGCCAGAGGCTCCCTAGCGTAGGCAGCCCCCGGCTCTCCGCGCATGGCACGTAAGGGCTAGTTCACGCCGGTCACTCTCGGCCCGTGCCCCGGCCCACTCCCCCGGCCCGCTCCTCCGCGATCCGGCCCGCGTAGATGTCGCCGGCCTCCGGGAGGCGCACGTCGGCGGGGGCGCCGAAGTCGTAGAGCAGGGTGGTGGAGGCGACCGCGACCGGGGTGGAATGCTCCTCGTTCACGAAGCTGAAGCGGTGCCGGACCTTGCGGATGCGCCCCTGGTCGTCGAGGTAGACGTCGAAGGGGACCTCGGCGGTGGCGAACCCGGCCGCCGCCGCGCCGAGCGGCCCCTTGTTCGCCTCCGAGGCGGCGCGCGCCGCCTCGTGCAGATCCGCGGTGCCCCGGTAGTGGCGCACCTCGGCGCCCGCGAGCTCCGTCCTCCCCACGTACGTCGCCGTCCGCGCCCCGCGCAGCAACTCGGCGGCGGTGAACGGGTCGGTGACACCGCCGGTGACGAGATTCCCGTCGGACAGGGTCCCGGTGTCCACCCGCACCCACTTGTCGGCGGGCACTCCGGCGCCCCGGTTCTTCATGAACAACGCGCCCGGCGCGAGCAGCTCGGTGATGGGCCGGCGCACCGACTCCCCTGACGGGTCCTGCGGCAGCAGCACCTTCAGCCGGCCGATCCGCTTCCGATAGTCGTAGACGCCCTCCCCGCGGATGGTCACGCGGGTACCGCCGGTGGCCATCTCCATGGACGTACGCGCCTTGGAGCTGCCCGCGTCCACCAGCGCGTCCGCGGCCTCCCGCACGGCCACCGCCACCTCACCGGTGGCGGGGGCGGTGCCACCGCCCCCGCCGGTCGCGGCCCCGCTGCGGCCGCACCCCGAGACACCGCCGAGCGCCAGCCCGCCGGCCACCCCGAGAACAACGACCGCATCACCGATCCGCGTACGCCGCGGTTGCCGTCCAGCCATGGTCCGCCTACCCCCGCTCCGTCCGACACGGGCCATCCCTTTTTCAGGGTTAACGACCGGTAGGGAAGCCCGTCACGGACATCGCCGCGGACCGTGTCACGCGGCCCCGCCGGAGCGGTACCGTGGTGACGTGGAACAGCAGGACACCAAGGAGCACTCCCCGGAGCACCGGATCACCACCGCCGAACTGGGGCCTTTCTGCTTCGCCCGCTGCAGTTGCGGCTGGCGCGGCCCCGCGCGAAGAGCCAGAAGCCTCGCCCGCACCGAGGGCCGGAAACACGCGGTGGGGTGACCCCCGGGTATGCACCCGGGGGTCACCCCACCGACCGATCTGCGACGCGTTCTGCTTCTGCGTTCTGTACAGGAGGAGCCGTGCCGCGCGGCCTACGCCGCCAGGTCCCGCTTCCCCGTCTCCGACGACCGCGACTCTCCGGGAGTCACCCGTGCGTCGGCCTGTCGCCCTTTGATCAGCCACGCCCCCCGGCGCGACTGCTCGACCGACCGCATCAACGGGGTCAACAGCGCCATGGCGGGCGGCGACAGCAGCAACGCGACCGCCGTGCCGAGCGCGAGCCCGCCCACGACGTCCGTCGGGTAGTGCACGCCCATGTAGACCCGGATGAACCCGCCCACCACCCCGAGCAGCAGGCCGATGATCCCGAGCCGCCGGTTGGCCAGGAACAGCCCCACCGCCAGCGCCATGCAGAGCGTCGCGTGGTCGCTGACGAACGAGTAGTCGGTCTTGCCGTCGACCAGGACCTCGAGCCCCTCATGGTCGAGGAAGGGCCTGCGCCGCTCCACGAACTCGCGGATCGGCACGTTGACCAGGACCGCGACGCCCGCCGCGAGCGGGGCCCACACCAGGGCCGCCACGGTCGGGGCCGCGTCCTCGCCGCCCCGCTTCCTGACGCCCCACCAGCACCACATCACCAACGCCAGCAGGGCGAACAGCACGCCGAACTCGCCCACGAACTCCATGATTCGGTCGAGCCAGGGGGGCGCGGCCTTCGCCAGGCCGTTGATGTCGTAGAGCAGGTCGACGTCGGGGTTCGACCCGGAATCGGCGAGTCCAGCCATTGGTGCTGAGGCCCCTTCGTCATCTCTCTCGGCGCACAGTGCGATACGCCACTCCGCCACCCCCGTGGTGTGTAGATCCGCTGACTGTTCGGGCTACGACAACAGGAACGCACGACTCTTGCCCGTACGTTCCAACTCCACTGAATGATCACGCAGACGTTATCGAAGAGAGATACGTCTTCGCAGCTCAGGGGGCTGGTTCAGCGGCCGCTCAAACCGTCGTGGGGAGCGCTTTCGCGCCATCTTCGGTAACGCGAGTGGCACCAAAGTAGTCAGGTGTGTCGATCGGGTCGAATCGGATCACCGCCCCCGGACGGGGCGCATTGATCATGTATCCACCACCGACATACATGCCCACATGCCGGATCGCCCGCGAATTGGTGAGGTCGTCCGAGAAGAAGACCAGATCACCGGGGAGCAACTCGTCCCGCGCGGGATGCGGTCCCGCGTTGTACTGATCGTTCGCCACCCGCGGCAGCGTGATCCCCACACTCTCGTACGCGGCCTTCGTCAGCCCCGAGCAGTCGAAGCGCCCTCCCTGGTCAGCGGTGCCGTTACCGCCCCAGAGGTAGAGCGTGCCGAGCTTCTTCTGGGCGTAGGCGATGGCTCCGGCCGCCTGCTTGGACGGGTCGACCCGGCCGGCCGGAGCGGCGAAGCTCTTCTCCAGCGAGAGGATGCGCTGGACGTAGTTCTGCGTCTCCTTGTACGGCGGCACCCCGTTGTACTTGATGACCGCGTACGCCCCCGCGTTGTAGGAGGCCAGCATGTTTTCGGTCGCATTCCCCGGGACGTCCTTCACGTAGCCCGCGAGGGCGCAGTCGTACGTCGCCGCCGACGGAATCGCGTCGTTCGGGTCCCATACGTCCCGGTCCCCGTCCCCGTCCCCGTCGACCCCGTGGGTGGCCCAGGTGCCGGGGATGAACTGGGCGATTCCCTGTGCCGCCGCGTGACTCTGCGCCTTCGGGTCGAACCCGCTCTCCTGGTAGAGCTGGGCGGCGAGCAGTGCCGGGTTGATGGCCGGGCAGAGATTGCCCCAGGTCTGCACGAGATTCTGGTATGCGGCCGGCACGGCCCCCTTCGCCAGCGCCTTGGCGGCCCCGCCGCCGACCCCGCCCGCGAGGCTCCCCGCGACGACGTAGACGCCGAGGGCCAGCAGCATGACGAAGGCGAGCACGGAGCCCCCGGCGACCCCTGCCGCGATCCAGGCCTTACGCACCGTCAACCGTCCCTCGTCGTCCCGGAGTCCGCTGCCGACGCCAGTGTAGAGGCGCCCGTCCCCCTCCGGGGTGATCATGTGAGAGGAGGAACGCGCGTGCCGCGCGGGCCGGGACGTACGGCCTACGGCCTACGGCCTCAACCGCACTCCGCCCACACCAACTTCCCTCCCCCCACTGCCCCCGCACCCCACGTGGACGCATACGCCCGCACCAGCGGCAGCCCCCGCCCGCTCTCGGAGTCGTCCGGCGGCGTGTCGAGCGCCACCGCCTCGGTGAAGCCGGGCGGCACCCGCGGGTCCGTGTCCCACACCCCGACCCGCAACCGCCCCGGTTCGGCGGCGCGCAGCCGGAGCGCGTAGGGGCCGGTGGTGTGCAGATGGGCGTTGGCCAGCAGCTCCGCGGCCACCAGCTCGGCAGCGGGCACGAGCTCTCCGAGATCGTGCGCCCCCAGCACGGTCCGCAGGGTGACCCGGGCGATGCGCGGAGCGCGGGGATCGTGCGGGAGTTGAAGGGTGTAGGACCAGGGCGGCGTTACGGTGGGCATGGAAGTCTCCGATTACCGTGGGAAGTTGGAAGATTGCGTACGGTTGCCTCCCAGTGGCATGCCGATCCGTCGACCAGTGCACTTCTGGGGCGTGGCGCCACGAAGGAAGCTAGCAGTCAGGGACTATTTTCTTCGTCCCAATCGGAGCTATAACTACTCTTTCCACCTGTGTGGGTGACGAGTGGTACGGAGGAGCGACGGGCATGCCCGCGAGAACCAACCCCACGGCCCGGCAGCGCCGCCTCGGCTCCGAGCTGCGCAAACTGCGCGAGCGTGCCGGCCTGACCTCGACGGAGGCCGCACAGTTCCTCGGAACCAAGCAAGCCCAGGTCAGCAACATGGAGACAGGACGCCAGCCGGTCAGCGCCGATCGCGTACGCACTCTGGCCTGCCAATACGACTGCCCCGACAAGAACCTCGTCGAAGGGCTCGCCGCGATGACCGGCGAACGCCGACGCGGCTGGTGGGAGGAGTACCGCGACATCCTCCCGTCCGGACTGCTGGACCTGGCCGAACTGGAACATCACGGCACCTCACTGCGCACCGCCCACACCTCCGGCATCCCCGGCCTCTTGCAGACGAGGGACCACGCCCGTGAGGTGTTCCACCAGGTCGTCCCGGACCTGTCACCCCCTGACCTGGAACACCGAACCTCGTTCCGCATCAAGCGCCAGGCCGTCATCTTCCGTAAGCAGCCCATCCCCTACCGGGCGATCATCCACGAAGCCGCCCTGCACATGAGGTTCGGCGGCCGGGATGTGGCGAAACGGCAGCTCAAGCACTTGCTCAAGATGAGCGAGTACCCCAACATCTCGATCCACGTCATCCCCTTCGACGCGGGCGGCTTCCCCGGAGCCGGACAGCCCATCTATTACGTGCACGGCCCCGTACCGCCGCTCGACACCGTCCAGCTCGACCAGTCCCACGGCATCGCCCTGCTGGACGCCGGCGCCCAGTTGGAGAAATACCGCAAGGTCCTCGATCGCCTGTTGGCCATCAGCCTGATCGAGATCGAGAGCCGGGCCCTCATCCACCGCATCATCCAGTCCATCTGAGAGGCAGTCATGCAGACACCCCACTGGCAGAAGTCCTCGTACTGCGGCGAAGGCGAGTCCTGCCTCCACGTAGCCGCCACTGCCCCGCCCGTCATCAACTGGCAGAAGTCGTCCCTGTGCGGCACCGGCGACTCCTGCGTCCACGTAGCCACCACCGCCCGGTCCATCCACATAACCGAGTCCGCTGACCCCAGCGGAGCGATACTCACCACCGCCCCTGACACCTTCCTGACTCTCATTCAGGCCATCAAGGCGGGCGGGCAGGTGACGGGCGGCCGGCCCACCGACATCGAGGTACTCGTCGCCGGCGACGACGACACGGTCCGTATCCGTGCCACCGCTACCCCGGACACCACCGTCACCACCGACCGGCGCAAGTGGGACACCTTCGTCCTGGGCGTACTCGCGGGTGAGTTCGACCATTTCGCAGCCCGACCGTGATACACAGAGTGACGATACGACTCCTCACCCACCGACCCGTGCCCCTCTCGGAGACCGGCGCGCGCCGGTGACAGCGATTATTCATACGGAACCCGCCAACTAATGACGCCGAGTCGGCATGCGACGGCGTCATCGTCGGCGACAATGGGCCCTGACCTCTGCATGCCCGCAGAGACACGGAACGACCCGACAGGGGCGGTGACTTACATGTTCTTCGCGGCCGACGAGGGAGACATCAACACCATCATCGGCGGGATCGCTCCCGACTGGGGTCCCTTCGGCAGCCTGGGCAACGAGGCCAAGGTCATGCTCGAAGTGGTCATGGCGCTCGCCATCCTGATCTGCCTCGGCATCGCGATCTGGGGCGCGGCGAAGCAGCGCATCGGTGCGACGGCGCTACGGGACACGTTCAGCGCGGAGCAGGGCAAGGGCCTGATCATCGCCGGTCTCACCGGCGTCTTCATCATCGGTTCGCTGGGCACGGTGTTCACCATCGTGTACGGAATGGCCGTGTAGGGCGCCGTCCCATGCCTCTGACCGGGCACGCCCGGCCTCCCCTCCACCCCACCCGCCCGTCGCGCCCACCGCCTGAGGTTGCGTTTCCCTGATGTCGACTCATAACACCGCGCCCACGCGGGGACCAGCACGGCTACCGTCGTACCAGGAGTACGCGGAGTACGAGGTGTTTCCGCACGACGCTGAGGGGGCGTACGCGGTATGAGTCTCGGAGACGAGTACGAGAACACCGGCGGGTACGGGGGCACGGGCCAGACCCGCACCCGCATGCCGGACAGCGGCGGGGGGCCGCACGGCGGCGGGCGCAGAGGCGGCCGCACGTCGTCCCGCAGCCTGGTCACGGTGGTCGGCGTGGTGGTGCTCCTGATCGCCGCGATCGCCTTCGCGAACCGTGGAGGAGACGATTCCTCAAAGGACGAGGCCGACGACTCCCCGAAGGCGGCGGCAACGGCCCCGTCGGGGAAGAAGCCGGTCCAGTCGGCGAACGCCGGCATCCCCTCCGGCTTCGCCCACGACCGCCAGGGGGCGGAGAGCGCGGCGGCGAACTATGCGGTGGCGCTGGGGTCTGACGGTATGTTCAGCCCGACCCGGCGTCGCGAGATCGTGCAGGCCATCGCAGATCCCAGTACGCGGGACCGCCTTCAGGACGGCTTCGACGCCGACTATTCGCCGGACTTGCTGAAGAGTATCGGCCTGACCGCGAACGGTGCGGCTCCGGAGGGGACGACATTCGTCAATCGCACGCTCCCCGCCGGAACCAAGGCGACGGCCTTCAGCGAGAACTCGGCCACGGTCGAAGTCTGGTGCAACGGCCTCTTCGGGCTGGCCGGGGACGGCTCAACCAACCCCGTGACCAACAGCTGGTTCACGGTGACCATGAAGCTGAACTGGAGCGGTGACGACTGGGGGGTCCTCGAGACCACCCAGAAGACCGGCCCGACCCCCGTCCCCGGGGACAGCCCCGTCTCCGGGGCTGAGGACATGAGCAAGGTGGTCGAAGAGTTCGGAGGCTTCACCTATGCCCGGTAACCGCCGCCTGCTCAAACTGACCGGCATCATTGCGGCAGTACAGGCATCAGTCATCGTCTTCGCCACCCGCGCCTTCGCGGAGCCCACACCGACGCCCTCGAGCAGCGATGACCCCTGCTCGCTGATCGCCGGCCCCGCCAAGGAGTACTGCGACCGCGACGGCGGTGGCGGCTCCGGAGGAGCCGGCACACTCAACGACCCCACCTCCGTCCTCGACCCCCTCGGCGCCCTCGCCAAGGGCTGTGCCGATGCCGCGTCCTGGACGATCAAGAAGCTCAGTGCCGCCGTCGACGAGACGGCGGCCGTGGACTTCACGAACCCGACGTTCCTGAAGCAGTACGCGGTCGTCTTCGCCGCGTCGACGATCCTGACGCTGCTCCTGTGGCTGATGGCGGTCGCCAAGCGGGCCGTACGAGGTGTCCCCCTCACCACGGCCCTGTCCGAGGCGATCGGCTTCCTGTGGCTCACGGTGCTGGCCTCGGCGTTCACCCCGCTGATCCTCTACACGATCGTGTCGGCCACGGACGGTGTGACGGACGTGCTGGCGAAGGCGACCGGCGACCAGACGAGCACGTTCTTCGGCACGTTCGCCGGCGCCCTGGAGAAGGGCAACGACATCGGCGGCGGCCCGATCATGCTGATCGTCGTCTCGCTGGTGTCGATCGTCGCGGCCGGTGTGCTGTGGCTGGAGCTGGTCATCCGCGCGGCGCTGCTCTACGTGGGCGCGCTGCTGGGCACGGTCGTGTACGCGGGTCTGGTCGACAAGAGCCTGTGGGGTCACGTCCGGCGTTGGGCGGGCATCATGATCGCGGTGATCCTGGTGAAGCCGGTCATCGTCATAGTGCTGGGTCTGGCGGGCGCGCTGTCCAACGAGGACGGCCCGAACGCGTTCTCCGCCGTGGTGTCCGGCCTGGCGATCATTCTTCTGGCCATTTTCGCCAGTGCGATGATCTACCGTTTCGTGCCGGGCTTCGGCGACGAGATCGCGAACTCGCGCAACAACCGTCTCATGCAGGGCGCCGAAGGCAAGGCCGCCGCCGTGATGAGTTCCCCGGCGACCATGGTCGCGCAGGGCATCAAGACCCACAGCACGCGCGCCGACAACAACGGCTCGGGCGGCGGCCAGTCGTCCGGCGGCGGTGCCCGCCCGTCCAACCCCGTCTCCGGCGGAGTCGCCGCGCACAGCGCGCGCACCCCGAACGGCGGCGGCGGAGCTGTCCCCTCCGCCGCACCCGCCCCCCGCTCGGGCAGCCCGGTGAGCACGCCCCACGGGAACCGCAACAGCAGCAACAACAGCACGGGAGGTGAAGGGCGTTGACGACCGAAGCCCATATGTCCCATCCGGTCACGCCCCGCCGTACGTATCTGATCGGCCGGGCCCGGCCGAACGCGATCGTCGGCCGCAATCGCGAGACCGGTGAGATCGCGCTGATCGTCGTGGGCGCGTTCCTCGGCATGATGGCCGGTCTCCTCGTCCCCGTCCTGTCCCTGCGGATCGTGCTGCTCGCGGGCCTCCCGATGATCGCGCTGGCCGCCGTGTACGTGCCGTACCGGGGCCGCACCTTCTACAAATGGTTCGAAATCAACCGCAGTTACAAGCGGACCCTGCGCCAGGGCACGACGTACCGCTCGGGCGTCGTCGAGGCCGGCACCCGGCTCGACGGCCGGGAGGTCGAGATCGGCCCGCCGCCCGGGATCGGCCGGATCACCTGGCTCGCCGCCCCCTTCGGGCCCGACGAGATCGCCGTACAGCTGCACGCGGACCGCAAGACGGTGACCGCCGCCATCGAGATCGAGGGCCCCGGCGTCGGCCTGCGCGACTCGGAGGACCAGGAGGCGCTCGTCGACCGCTTCGGCACACTGCTCAAGCACGTGGCCAACGGCGACGGCTTCGTCACCCGCATCCAGATGCTCGCCCGCACGCTGCCCGCCGACCCCGACGCGCACGCCAAGGACGTCTCCCAGCGCGGGGACGAGAAGGCGCCGCACTGGCTCCAGCAGTCGTACGACCAGTTGCAGTCGATGGTGTCGACCAGCAGCGAGCAGCACCGCGCGTACCTCGTCGCCTGTATGCACTTCAACCGCGATCTGGCCGCCGAGGCCAACGCGATGGCGCGCGCGGTCCGTACCCAGGGGCGCCGCAAGGTGGACCGGGACGCCGGGCTGGCCGTCGTCATGGCCCGTGAGCTGACCGACATCTGCTCCCGGCTCCAGGAGGCCGACATCCGCGTACGGCAGCCGCTCGGCCAGAGCCGCCTGTCCTCGCTGATCCACTCCATGTACGACCCGGACCACCCGATCGACCACATCCAGGCGATGACCAAGCGCAACGCCTGGCCTGCCGAGCTCGACGCCATGGAGCCCACCTACCTCCAGGCCAAGACCCGCGAGTCCTCCACCCGCGCCCCCTGGTGCCACGCCACGGCCTGGGTGAAGGAGTGGCCGATGACCCCGGTGGGCGTCAACTTCCTCGCGCCGCTCCTCGTCCACACCCCGGACGTGATCCGCACGGTCGCCGTGACGATGGACCTGGAACCCACCGAGGTCGCCATCGAACGCATGCTGACGGAGAAGACCAACGACGAGGCCGAGGCGTCCCGCGCCGCGAAGATGAACCGCACGGTCGACCCGCGCGACATCGCCGCCCACGGCCGCCTCGACCAGCGCGGCGAGGACCT
This sequence comes from Streptomyces incanus, assembly GCF_042656345.1. Taxonomy (NCBI): domain Bacteria; kingdom Bacillati; phylum Actinomycetota; class Actinomycetes; order Kitasatosporales; family Streptomycetaceae; genus Streptomyces; species Streptomyces incanus. The sequence goes on along the minus strand of NZ_JBHSPC010000076.1, from coordinate 4,446 downwards.
CGCCAGCGGCGCGGCCGGCGTCAACCTCGTCGGCTACATCACCGTCTCCTCCCGCAACCCCGAAGCCCTGGCCCGCGACAAGCGGACCATCAGGGCATCGGCCGGAAAGTCGTACCTGAAGCTGGAGTGGTGCGACCGCGAGCACCACCGCGCCTTCGTGAACACACTCCCGTTCGCCACCGGCATTCGAAGGTAGGGGCTGAGTTCTGATGCGGGATCCGCTGTCCGTCGTCACCGACGCCTTCACGTCGTTCCTGTTCGGGAAGGTCGAGACGACACGGCTGCCGGTGCGCACCTCCACGGGCCAGGCGCAGGCCGTCTACCTCCCGACCGCCGCTCCCGGCCTCGGCGACTCCGGCGTGATCATCGGCCGCGAGGTGTACTCCGGCAAGGGCTACATCTACGACCCGTTCCAGCTCTACGGCCAGCAGTTGCCCGCGCCGCACTGGCTGGTCCTCGGCGAGTCCGGCAACGGCAAGTCGGCGCTGGAGAAGACGTACGTCCTGCGCCAGCTGCGCTTCCGCGACCGGCAGGTCGTCGTCCTGGACGCCCAGGGCGAGGACGGCGCCGGCGAGTGGAACCTCATCGCGCAGGAACTCGGCATCACCCCCATCCGGCTGGACCCGACGGCCGCCCTGAACCACGGCATCCGGCTCAACCCGCTCGACCCGTCGATCACCACGACCGGTCAGCTCGCCCTGCTGCGCACCATCATCGAGGTCGCGATGGGGCACGGTCTGGACGAGCGCGCCGGCTTCGCGCTGAAGGTCGCGCACGCCTTCGTCACCGAGACGATCGTCGAACGCCAGCCGGTCCTCACCGACATCGTCGAGCGGCTGCGCCACCCCGAGGCGGAGTCGGCGGAGGCGATGAACGTCGCCATAGACGACGTACGGGCCTGGGGCCTGGACGTCGCCCTGGTGCTGGACCGGCTCGTCGACGGTGACCTGCGCGGCATGTTCGACGGCCCGACGACGGTCGGCATCGACCTGGACGCACCTCTGATCGTCTTCGACCTGTCCCACATCGACCGCAACTCCATCGCCATGCCGATCCTGATGGCGATCGTCGGCGTGTGGCTGGAGCACACCTGGATCCGCCCCGACCGCAAGAAGCGCATCTTCCTGGTCGAGGAGGCCTGGCACATCATCAACAGCCCGTTCGTGGCGCAGCTGTTCCAGCGGCTGCTCAAGTTCGGCCGCCGGCTGGGTCTGTCGTTCGTCGCGGTCGTCCACCACCTGTCCGACGTCGTGGACGGGGCGGCGGCGAAGGAGGCGGCGGCCATCCTCAAGATGGCGTCCACCCGGACCATCTACGCCCAGAAGGCCGACGAGGCGCGGGCGACGGGCAGAGTGCTGGGCCTGCCCCGGTGGGCGGTGGAGATCATCCCCTCGCTCACCCCGGGCATCGCGGTCTGGGACGTCAACGGCAATGTGCAGGTGGTCAAGCACCTCATCACCGAGACGGAACGCCCCCTGGTCTTCACCGACCGCGCGATGACCGAGTCCTCCGTCGAACTCGCCGCCGCCGACGACGCCCTGCGCGCCGCCGAGCTGGAGGCTGAGCAGCGGGCGGCGGCCTTCGTGGAACAGCACATCGGCGACTCCGAATCGACGGTGGCGTAGGGAGGAAGGGATCCCACGTGAGACCGGACGGTCACGGCGGCGGGCAGGGTCAGGGACGGCACGGCCAGGGGGGCATCCCCGACGGGCTGCTGGTCGGGATAATCGCGTTCCTGCTCGGCATCACCCTGCTGGTGTGGACGGCCACCGGCCTCGCGGGCCTCTTCGCCCGCGGCTCCTGGCCGTCCGGCGTCACCTTCACCCGCACCCCGGTCGCCATGCGCCACCTCGTCGCCGAACCCCACGACATCCCGGGCGCCTGGCCGGACACCCCGGCATCCGCCCTCTCGGGGTACGGACTGTTCTGGGGTCTGCTCATCGGCCAGCTGATGCTGCTCGTCGTCCTCACCGTCTTCGTCCTGGGCACGGTGGCCCGGTGGAGGGCGGTACGGGCCCGGCAGAAGGCGGAGCGCGCTGCGGCGGACACGACCGCGGTACCGGAGCCGATCCAGCACGAGGTACCGACACCGAGAACGGCACCCGAACCCAAGCCTGAGCCCGTACGGGAACGGGAGCGGGCGCGGGAAACGGCACCGCTGCCCGCCACGGCACCGACCGCGGCACCACCCCGGGAAGCCGAAGCCACCCCGGCCGAAGCCCTCCCGCCCTTGAGGAACCCGGCGCCCTCGACCCGCTCCTCCGACCCGGTGTTCTACGGCCCCCCGGACAACCGCCTTACCACCGCCGCCGCGGCCGTACGGGACGCGGAGGGCCCCGCCCTCGTCCTCACCTCGAACCCCACCCTCTGGGAGGAGACGAAGGACGGGCGGGCCAAGCTCGGCCCCACCCACCTCTACGACCCGACCCACCGCTGCGACACCCCGGCCCGTCTCCACTGGTCGCCCACGAGCGGCTGCGAGGACAAGGACACGGCCGTCGCACGCGCCGCCGCCCTGCTGGCCCCGGTCCGCCCCGCCTCCCGGCTCGACCAGGCCGTCGGCGACACCGCCCAGACCCTCCTGCGCAGCTATCTGCACGCCGCCGCCCTCGACGGCCGTACCGTCCGTCACCTCCACCGCTGGGCGCAGGGCAGCCAGGTCCAGGACGCCGTACGCGTCCTGCGCACCCACCCGGAGGCCGCCCCGGGTGCCGCGGGCGAACTCGAGGCGGCCCTCACCGCGTACCCGGAACGCCGCGACATCGCGCAGCAGCTGACGACGCGTGCGCTGTCGGCCCTGTCCACGGTCAACGTCCGCGAGGCCTGCACACCCAACCGAACTGATGCGCTCGCCCTGGATTCCTTCGTCCACGAAGGGGGCACACTGTATGTGGTGGGTGAATCCATCGAGGATCCCCGCACCCATCCGGGCGCGATGCCGTTGCTGACGGCCCTCACCGCAAGCGTGGTCGAGCACGGCCGGCGCATGGCCGCACGGTCATCCTCCGGTCGGCTCGACCCACCATTCACCCTCGTCCTGGACGACGTGGCGGCCGTGGCCCCCCTCCCCCAGCTCCCGGACCTCCTCACCACCGGCCCGGACCGGGGCATGCCCACCCTGGCCCTCCTCCGCTCCCGCGAACAGTCCCGGACGCGCTGGCCCCACGACGAACTCCCGGTGTAGGCACCGCGGGTCAGCGCTCGACGACCATCTCCAGCTCGTGCTCGTCCGGCCTCCCCGCCAGCGGCACGGTCACCCCGCTCTCGGTGAATCCCGCCTTACGGTAGAAGCCGAGAGCGCGCCCGTTCCCGGGGTGCACGATGAGCCGCACCCGTTCCACGCCCTGCCCCCACGCCCACTCCAGCGCGGCCTCGAACAGAGCCTTGGTCACCTCGCTTCCCCGGTGCCCGGGCGCCACGTACACCCCGACGAGATGCCCCTGCCGGCGCTCGACGGGCATCCCGGCCCAGTCCGTCGTACCGGCCTCCTCGACCACCACGGCCACCGTGCCCACCAGTGCACCGTCCGCCGTCCGGGCGACGAACTGCCGCACCCCGCCCGCCCCTTCGGCGGCGTTCGCGGTCCGCTCCTGCCAGTACGTGTCAGGACGCGCCGCCGCCACCTCGTAGCTGTCCAGGAACGCGATGTCCGCGACCGGATCCCGCAACGCGGCCAGCCGCAACGCCTTCACTTCGGGCCACTCACCTGCCCGCACGGACCGCACCACGTACTCCCCGAAGACGGTGCCGGGAGCTTCCCCGGACTGCGTAGTACTCATACCGGCCACCGTAGTACCCGAGTACGACCGCCCTCACCCGGAATACCGCCCCTGGTCCGACGCCCGGTGCCACCTCTCGAACGAGCATCGAAGCATGATGACGGCACTGGAACTCACCGAACGCCACGGCGACCTGACCGTCGTCACCGACCTGTCCTTCACCGTCCGCCCCGGCACCGTCACCGGCTTCCTCGGCCTGGACGCCCTCACCCGCGGCCACGCCACCGTGTCCGGTCGCTCCTACGCCGCCCACCCCGCGCCGCTGACCGAGGGCGGTGCCCTGCTGGAGGCCCGCTCGGCGCACCCGGGCCGCACCGCCCGCCACCACCTCCAGTTGCCGACGTCCACCCACCAGGACCCCTCCACGCCCACGGCCCCGTACACCGACCCCCGGCTGTCCGCTCTCACCGAGCGCGAACGTGAGATCCTCACCGTCATAGGCCAGGGCTGGACCAACACCGAGATCGCCACCCGCCTCCACCTCGCCGAATCGACGGTGAAGACCCACGTCGGCCGCGTCCTCGCAAAGACGAGATCGAGGGACCGCATCCAAGCGGTGATTCTGGCCTACGACACAAAGCTGGTGGAGCCGTCATAAACACCACGAGAAACGCAGAAAGCCCCGTGCCAGGGGCACGGGGCTTTCTCCACAAGAATTGTTCGGCGG
>NZ_JBHSPC010000075.1:28289-30642 GCF_042656345.1 Streptomyces incanus | reverse complement strand
GAACTACAGCTGCCGTGTCCTTAGGTCGGAGCAGGAGGGGCTTGGGTCGGCTGATCCATGGCGGTGCGCGGCTCGACTCCCGGTCGACCGCCTTCGTTTCTGATTGCCGCCCAGACTGCCGGAGTGACGGTGATCACGGACGCCCTTTGGAGGGTGCTGCTTAGGCTTGTGCCGTCGTCGCGGTGGGGTCCGGGAGAGCGGGTGAAGCCCTCTTGTATGCGCCTGATGATGCGTCAGGAAAGTCAGCAAGTGGTCAGCATGAGTTTTGGAAAACCTGGGGAAAGCTGCCCGAACGTGCGACTCGTTGTAGGGTGTGAAAACAGCCCTTGACCTGCAAAAACGCAGGCAGGGAGCCTACTTGTGGGAGTGCCCCGATGTTGCGTGCCATGTTCAAGTCCAAGATCCATCGAGCCACCGTCACCCAGGCCGACCTGCACTACGTGGGATCCGTGACGATCGACGCCGATCTGCTCGACGCCGCCGATCTGCTGCCTGGTGAGCTCGTGCACATCGTCGACATCACCAACGGGGCCCGGCTGGAGACGTACGTCATCGAGGGGGAGCGTGGCTCGGGTGCCGTCGGGATCAACGGGGCCGCCGCGCATCTCGTCCACCCCGGTGACCTGGTGATCATCATCAGTTACGCTCAGGTGACCGACGCCGAGGCGCGGGCGCTGGAACCCCGGGTGGTGCACGTGGACCGCGACAACCGCATCGTTGCCCTGGGGGCCGACCCGTCCGCGCCGGTGCCGGGGTCGGACCAGCAGCGCAGCCCGCAGGCCGCCACGGCCTGAGGGGCACGGACGGCGCGGACGCGGCCGCAGCCGCACGGTGACGGGCAGAGGCAGGAGCGTGATGTGTCCATGAGTGACATCGAGATCCGCGACGACCGGGCGGCGGGCCGTCTGGAAGCGCTGGCGGGCGACGGCGAGGTCGTCGGCCGGATCGAGTACTTCGTCCTCGAATCCCCCGAGCGCGCGATCGTGCCGGTGCACACCGTCGTCGAGCCCGCCCACGAGGGCAAGGGCATCGCGGGCTCCCTGGCCCGAGAGCTGTACGCCATGGCCGCCCGCGAGGGCGTCGTGGTCGCCCCGCTCTGCCCGTACGTCGTCAAGTGGGCCGAACGCCACCCCGACCAGGCCCCGGCCGCCTCCCCGGACCTCGTCCGGGCGGCGAAGGAGTGGCTGGCGGCGCACCCCGAGCACTTCTGACGCCCCGGACGCCTCCGTGCTCGCCCTCCTGCACACCTCGCCCGTCCACCCCCCTGTCTTCGACGCCCTGCGCGACAGCGCCCATCCGGAGCTGGAGCTGCGCCACCTCGTCGACGAGGAACTGCTGGACCGGGCCCGCGCGGCGGGTCCCGAGGCCGTGGCCCATGATGTGCGGGCGCGGCTGCGGGAAGCCGTAGCCGCGGGTGCTCGTGCCGTGCTGTGCACGTGTTCGACCATCGGTTCGGTCGCGGAGGCGTCGGCCGGCGGGATCGGTGTGCCGGTGCTGCGGGTCGACCGGCCGATGGCGGGCGCGGCCGTGGCCGCCGGGCCGCGCGTGGTCGTCCTCGCGGCTCTGGCGAGCACCCTGGGCCCGACGGTGGCCCTGGTCGAGGAGGAGGCGCGCCGCGCCGGCCGCCGCGTGGAGGTGCGCACCCTGCTGGTCGAGGGCGCCTGGGCCCGCTTCGAGGCGGGCGACCCGGCGGCGTACGTACGTCAGGTCGCCGACGCGGCCGACGCCGTCACCGGCGCCGACGTGATCGTGCTCGCCCAGGCGTCGATGGCCCCGGCGGAACGCCTCACGACCGCCGCCGTCCCGGTGCTGTCCAGCCCGAGGGCGGGGCTCGCGGCGGGCGCGGCGGCGGCACGGGGTGGCCGGTAGCGCCACCTGGGCCTTCGGGAGGCGTGGTCGTCACGCGGGGGAGTGACCGTGGACGACTGGGGACGCGGTCGTCGGGTAGGCGGGGGAGGAGTCCAGAGCAGACCCAGAGCAGACCTCGACCGACTGGCCGGAGGACACCGCCATGACGCAACCACACCCGGACCCCGTCCCACCCGGGCCCGCACCGGACCCGGTTCCCCCGGGACCCGCCCCGGACCCCGTACCCCCGGACCCCGTACCCCCGGGACCCGCTCCGGGCCCGGATCCTCAGCCTCCCCCGCCCCACCCCGACCCGGTCCCGCCCCCGACACCGGGCCCGCCCGCCCCTGGGCCGCCCGTTCCCGGTCCGCCGCCCACGCCGGGGCCGCCCGGACCGTCCCCCTCGCCGATCCCCCCGGGCCCCGAACCGGTCCCGAACCCGGAACCCGGCCCGCCGCTCACCTGATCCGGCGGCTGAGTCGGGCGACCTGGGAACACAGGGCAC
>NZ_JBHSPC010000075.1:1907-28250 GCF_042656345.1 Streptomyces incanus | reverse complement strand
CACCGCCCCGTGCCGGGCGTGCCGCGGGCGGTGCCCACCGGTCAGGACCGGTGGGCACCCGTCACGCTTTCTCCGTCTACGCCGAGACCTCGCTGCGGTCGTCTCCCCACAGCGTGTGGAACGATCCGTCGCGGTCCGTGCGCCGGTAGGTGTGCGCGCCGAAGTAGTCCCGCTGCCCCTGGGTGAGCGCGGCCGGCAGGCGCTCCGCTCGCAGGGCGTCGTAGTAGGCGAGGGCCGCGGCGAAACCGGGGGTCGGCACGCCCTGGCGGGTCGCGGCGATCAGCACCTCGCGCCAGTCGTCCTGCGCGTCGGCGATCTCCCGCGCGAACGTCTCGTCCGACAGCAGGCTCGGCAGGTCGGCACGGGCGTCGTACGCGGCGCGGATCCGGTCCAGGAAGGCGGCGCGGATGATGCACCCGCCGCGCCAGATCGCGGAGACCGCGCCGAGGTCGATGTCCCAGCCGTACTCGTCACTGCCCGCGGCGACCTCGTGGAAGCCCTGCGTGTACGAAACGATCTTCGACGCGTACAGCGCCTGCTCCACCCGGTCCGCGAACGCCGCGGCCTCCGCCTCGCCGAGCGGTGCGGCCGTCGGACCCGCCAGCCTGCGCGAGGCCTCGCGCAGCGCCGCGTGCCCCGACAGCGAACGCGCGAACACCGCCTCCGCGATCCCCGACACCGGCACACCCAGGTCGAGGGCGATCTGCACGGTCCAGCGCCCCGTGCCCTTCTGCTCCGCCTGGTCGACCACCACGTCGACGAACGGCTTGCCCGTGGCCGCGTCCACGTGAGAGAGCACCTCAGCCGTGATCTCGATCAGGTACGAGTCCAGCCGGCCGGTGTTCCAGGTGCGGAAGATGTCCGCGATCTGCGCGGGCTCGTACCCGGCGACGTCGCGCAGCAACTGGTACGCCTCGCCGATCAGCTGCATGTCGGCGTACTCGATGCCGTTGTGCACCATCTTCACGAAGTGCCCGGCGCCGTCCGGACCCACGTGCGTGACGCACGGCGCCCCGTCGGCCGCCTTGGCGGAGATCTTCTCCAGCATCGGGCCCAGCGACTCGTACGACTCCTTCGAGCCACCCGGCATGATGCTCGGTCCGTTGAGCGCGCCCTCCTCGCCACCGGAGACGCCGGTGCCGACGAAGTGGATGCCCTGCTCCCGCAGCGCGCGCTCACGGCGCCGGGTGTCGGCGAAGTGGGCGTTGCCACCGTCGATGATCATGTCGCCGGGTTCCAGCAGCGGCGCGAACTCCTCGATCACCGCGTCCGTCGGCTCACCGGCCTTCACCATGATGACCAGCCGCCGCGGACGTTCGAGCGCCGCCACGAACTCCTTCGCCGTCTCGGCCGCCACGAAGCTGCCCTCGTGTCCGAACTCCTCCACCAGCGCATGCATGCGCGCCGCCGTCCGGTTGTGCACCGCGACCGTGTAGCCGTTGCGGGCGAAGTTGCGCGCGAGGTTGCGGCCCATGACCGCGAGACCCGTGACGCCGATCTGCGCTGAACTGCTCATTGGGTTGGCTCCTAGTGACCTTGGTATCGGTACTGCCGGGATGTCGGTGCTGCCGGTCGCTGCCGTCAGTCCCGCCGGCGACCATCCTGACGTGCCGCAACCGCGTCCGCACGCGCGGGTCGTACGACATCCCGCAGCCACATACGGGCGGGGACCCCCTCCGTACTCATCCGGGCCCGTCCGGCACACGCGTACGCGCCCCGCGTACGCGACGCGCCCAAGCGTGAGTATGCCGCGCGACGGTGCCAAGCGGGGCGCAACGGGCGAAAGCTACCGGCCACTTGGCGCATCCGCGCGGCCGATAGCGGTCTTGTCACGGCCGGTTCGCAACGCTTACTTTGGCCACTTCTGACGCATTGTCGAGGGGGACTCCATGGCCGTGCGCGGCCGGCATCGCCGGTATCAGCCGAACAGAATCAACCGCGCCTCACTCACCGTCACCGCGGGTGGTGCCGGAATGGCGCTTCCCCTCCTGGGCACCGGCGTCGCCGAGGCGGCCGACGTGGACACCTGGGACAAGGTCGCCGCGTGCGAGTCCAGCGACAACTGGGACATCAACACGGGCAACGGCTACTACGGCGGACTTCAGTTCACCCAGTCCACCTGGGAGGCCTTCGGCGGCACCCGGTATGCGCCGCGCGCGGACCTGGCCGCCAAGGACCAGCAGATCGCCATCGCCGAGAAGGTCCTGGACGGCCAGGGCCCTGGCGCCTGGCCGGTGTGCTCGCAGCGGGCCGGACTGACCCGGGGCGGCGGGACCCCCGACATCCGCCCGGCCGCCGGCCGCTCCGGCAGTACCGAGGCCAAGAGCGACGTCCGGACCGGCGCGAAGAAGGACGCCGAGAAGGACGGCAAGGCGGACGCGAAGGCCGGTGGCAGGAGCGGCACAGGCACCACCACCGTCGAGGACGTCAAACCGCAGAACACACCCCAGTCCCGTGCGGGCCGCGCCGAGATGTACACCGTGCTCCACGGCGACACCCTCTCCGGCATCGCGGAGGAGGAGCGAGTACGGGGAGGCTGGCGCGGCCTGTACGACGCGAACAGCGCGACCGTCGGCGCCGACCCGGATCTGATCCTGCCCGGCCAGCGGCTCACCCTGCCCGGTGGGAAGGCCGCGCCGACTCGCCCCGCCCCGAAGCCCGCGGACACGGCTTCCGAGAAGAAGGTGCCCGGGAAGAAGGCGCCCGAGAAGAAGGTGCCGGCGAAGAAGGCGCCGGAAAAGAAAGCTCCCGCGCAGCGCACCGAAGAACGGGCGGACCGCGCCACCCAGAAGAGCGGCACGCGCGTGGCCCCGGTCGCCGCACCCCTGGGCACGCCGTACCACAAGGCCGGTTCCTCCTGGTCGAAGGGCTACCACACCGGTGTCGACTTCCCCGTGCCCACCGGCACGTCCGTGAAGTCGGTCGCGCCGGGCAGCGTCGTCAGCGCCGGCTGGGAGGGCTCGTTCGGCTACCAGGTGGTGGTCCGGCACGCCGACGGCCACTACAGCCAGTACGCCCACCTGTCGGCGATCTCGGTGAGGAGCGGCCAGTCGGTCGGCGCGGGCCAGCGCATCGGCCGGTCCGGCTCGACGGGCAACAGCTCGGGCCCGCATCTGCACTTCGAGGTGCGGACGGGGCCCGGTTTCGGATCGGACATCGACCCGATCGTCTACCTGAGGGCGGGCGGCGTCAGGATGTGACGCGTATGCGGTGCCGGTCCTGCACGGGCATCGGGACGTACGGGCCGCCGTGGAAGGGCGCGTACGCCAATACCGGCAGCGACGGCTCCGCGGCCTCGCTCTCCGCCCCGGCCTCCGGAGCGGGGCCCGCGGCGGCCGGGGCCGGCACCCGCACGCGTACGTCCCGGGCGAGCTCGGAACGCAGCAGTCGTTCGACTGAACCGGACAGCGAATCGGCCCCGGCCCCCACGGACCCCGCGGACTCCAGGACGCTCACGACCCTCACCGCCCCCACTGCCTCTACGGACCGCACGACAGGCCCCGCTCCCGCCATCGCGACCTCCGCCTCCGGAGCAACCGCAGCCTCCGGGGAAACCGGGGCGACCGGGGCGACCGGGGGAACCCCCGAGCCAACCGGCGCCACGGGGGAGTCCGGGGAGTCCGCACCGACGCTCTCCGCATGCTGCGGCTGCTCGCGCGCCAGCCGCTCCGTCGTCAGCAGGATCAGACCGCCGGCCGCCACCACGCCGCAGCTCAGCGCGAGCGCCGTGCCGGTCGCGCCGTAGCGGAAGGTTTCGCCGAACATCGTGATGCCGACCGCCGCCGCGACCACCGGGTTCACCACCGTCAGCGTGGCCAGCGGGGCCGCGAGACCGGCGCCCCGGTAGGAGGCCTGGGACAACAGCAGACCGGTGGTGGCCAGCACGCCGATCACCGCGAGGGACGGCACGTCCCCCATCGAGACGCCGTCGGTCCAGTCCACCGCCACGGTCTTCGTGAAGACGGACGACATGCCGAACGCGACACCGGAGGCGACGGCCAGCAGGATGCCGCGCACCGCCGGATGCCGCTGCGCGGTCCGGGCCGCGACCATCAGGGCGACGACCGTGGCAGCGGTGGCCAGCGCCGCCGCCACCCGCTGGGCGGTGTCCAGGGACTGCCCGTCGGACGCGCCGACCAGGGACAGCAGACCGGCGAGACCGACGGTCGCCATGAGGGCGCCGCGCCACGCCGTCGCACCCGCCCTGCGGCCGACGAACAACGCCGCCATCGGCAGCGCGAACACGATCGTCAGCGCGCCCAGCGGCTGGACCAGACTCAGCGGACCGTAGGCGAGCGCCACCACGTGCAGCACACCGCCGAGGCCGTTCAGCGCGACCGCCGCCCACCAGACCGGCCGGCGCAGCGGGGCGTACTGCTCACCGGGTGAGGACACCGCGACCTGCTCCTGCACGATCGCTCCGCCCGCGTACGCCACGGCGGAGACGAACGACAGCAGCACGGACAACGCGAGGGTGCTCATCGGCGGCTCTTCTGCGTGAGGCAGGGGCGCCGGCCCCGGTGCGGCGATCGGTCGGCTCTCATGAACGACACGATGCCGTGTTCCGGTGTTCCCGTCGTCGTCCCTGAGCACTCAATGAGTCCTACTGCCGATGGAGTACGAAGACGCCCCCGTCATCCCCTGGGTGGGCCCCCGGGGGATGACTGCCCTGATGGCTCCCCCCAGGGGCCCGGTACTCCCGGCGCCACCCCGCTTCCTGGTCCAGGCCCCACGCTCTTCCGCGCGAGCCCCATCTGCGTGACCATGAGGGCAACGTCCGCTCAGACAGGGGGTCCGCGGGTGCGAGTGGGACTACTGACCCGGGAGTACCCGCCGGACGTGTACGGCGGCGCGGGCGTCCATGTCGAGTTCCTGGCCCGGGAACTGCGCCCCCTGGTGGACCTGGAGGTGCACTGCTGGGGCGAGGGCCGCACCGACGGCGTGCGGCGCCACCGCCCCTGGCCCGCCCTCGACGGCGCCAACGACGCGCTGCGCACCTTCTCCGTGGACCTCGCCATGGCCGAGGCGCTCGAGGGCCGCGAACTCGTCCACTCCCACACCTGGTATGCCAACCTCGGCGGCCACCTCGCCAAGGAGCTGTACGGCATCCCGCACGTGGTGACCGCCCACTCCCTGGAACCCCTGCGCCCCTGGAAGGCGGAGCAACTGGGCGGCGGCTACGCCCTGTCGGGCTGGGCGGAGCGCATCGCCGTCGAGGCCGCCGACGCGGTGATCGCCGTCTCCGGAGCCATGCGCGAGGACATCCTCGGCTGCTACCCGGCCCTCGACCCGGCCAGGGTGCACGTCGTGCACAACGGCATCGACACACGGCTGTACCGGCCCGACCCCGGCACCGACGCGCTGGACCGGATCGGTCTCGACCGGTCCCGCCCGTACGTCCTGTTCGTCGGGCGGATCACCCGGCAGAAGGGCGTGCCGCAGCTCCTGCGGGCGGTGCGCGGCATCGATCCGGCCGCGCAGGTCGTGCTCTGCGCGGGCGCCCCCGACACTCCGGAGATCGAGCGGGAGTTCCACGAGACGTACGAGGAGCTGAGCCGGGAGCGCGTGGGCGTGCACTGGATTCCGCGGATGCTGCCGCGCCCGGAGGTGATCCAGCTGCTCACCCACGCGGCCGTGTTCGTGTGCCCGTCGGTGTACGAGCCGCTCGGCATCGTCAACCTGGAGGCGATGGCCTGCGGCACGCCCGTGGTGGCCTCACGGACCGGTGGAATCCCCGAGGTCGTGGAGGACGGCGCGACCGGGGTACTCGTGGAGGTGGACGACGATTTCGAGGCGGGTCTCGCGCGCGCCCTCGACTCGGTACTCGGCGATCCGGAGGCCGCCCGGCGGATGGGCGAGGAAGGGCGGGAGCGCGCGGCAGGCGAGTTCGGCTGGGACGCGGTGGCCCGCCGTACGGTTCGGCTCTACGAGGAGATCCTCAAACAGGCTTAGCCCTTCCCGCCCGGGGGCAGGCATCGGGAAATTCGGTGTGAGGGGAGTGGCCATGCGTCGTGGTGGTCCTTCGGTTCTGGGAATCGTGCTGGCGGGCGGCGAGGGCAAGCGCCTGATGCCCCTCACGGCGGACCGCGCCAAACCGGCGGTCACCTTCGGGGGCACGTACCGCCTGGTCGACTTCGTCCTGTCCAACCTGGTCAACGGCGACATCAAGCGGATCTGCGTACTGACGCAGTACAAGTCGCACTCGCTGGACCGGCACATCACCACCACCTGGCGCATGTCCAGCCTGCTCGGCAACTACGTCACCCCGGTCCCCGCCCAGCAGCGCCTGGGCCCTCACTGGTACCTGGGCAGCGCCGACGCGATCCTGCAGTCGCTGAACCTGATCCACGACGAGCAGCCGGACCACGTGGTGGTGTTCGGAGCCGACCACGTGTACCGCATGGACCCGCGCCAGATGCTCGCCCAGCACATCGAGAGCGGCGCCGGCGTCACGGTCGCCGGGATCCGGGTGCCGCGCTCGGAGTCCGCCGCCTTCGGCGTGATCACCCCGGGCTCGGACGGCCGGAGCGTGGACCGCTTCCTGGAGAAGCCCACCGACCCTCCCGGCCTCGACGGCGATCCCCAGCGCGTGTTCGCCTCCATGGGCAACTACATCTTCACCACGAAGGCCCTCGTCGAGGCCCTCCAGCGGGACGCCGAGGACGAGAACTCGGTGCACGACATGGGCGGCTCGATCCTGCCCCAGCTCACCGAGCGGGGCGAGGCCTGCCTCTACGACTTCAGCTCCAACCACGTGCCCGGCGAGACCAGCCGCGACCAGGGCTACTGGCGGGACGTCGGCACGCTGGACGCCTACTACGAGGCGCACATGGACCTGATCGCCGAGCGCCCCGCCTTCAACCTCTACAACCGCCAGTGGCCGGTCTACACCCACTCCGGCCAGCTCTCGCCGGCCCGGTTCAACGCCAGCGGCATGGCGAGCGAGTCCATCATCAGCGCCGGCTGCCTGATCCGCGGCCAGGTCACCCGGTCCGTGCTGTCACCGGGTGTGGTGATCGATCCGGGGGCCGTGGTCCAGGGCTCGGTGCTGCACGACAACGTCCACATCGGGCGGGGCGCGGTGGTGCGTGGTGCCGTCCTGGACAAGAACGTGGAGGTACCGCCCGGCGCGACCATCGGCGTCAATCCGGAACGGGACGCGGAGCTGTACACGGTGTCCGAGGGCGGAGTGATCGCCCTCGGCAAGGGACGACTGGTGCCGTAGCGCCCGCCCCTGTCCGCAGGACAGGCGCGGTGGTACGGAAGGGAAGGGCCCCGGTCGGTGCGACCACCGGGGCCTTTGTCATGTCCCTGGACGAGCGGCGGAATCCGTGCTGTTATGCCAAGTGCTGTTCGTGACAACGTTGTACAGCCGAACACAACGCACAGAACAGAACAAAGAACAGCGCGCAGAACGGTGGGTCCGAGCACACGAACAGCGGGACCGAGTACACGAACTGAGCACTGAGACCGAGCACTGAGCAGAGAGCCGTCACCTTCCTCACAGACGGAGGATCCGTGCGCATCAGACGACTCAGGGGCTGTTCAGCCCTGTTCCTGGCCGCCGCACTGGGAGTCGCAGGGCTCACCGCGACCGGCCGGACCGCGACCGCGGCCGAGGACGACCCGGTGGACATACGCGGACTGAAGGGCGAGTACTACACGCAGTCCGCCCCAGGCGCCTTCGACTTCCACGAGCTCAAGGCCACCGCCTTCGACCCGCACCTCGACTTCGACAACCTGGAGCCGCGGCTGAACTTCACCACCGGCCGGTCGGACGACGTCAGCGTCCGCTGGACCGGGAAGATCGTGCCGGAGAAGACCGGCGCGCACACCTTCTCGATCATCGGTGACAACGGCTTCCGGTTGTGGATCGACGGCCGGCTCGCCATCGACCACTGGGTCGACGACTGGGACCGCGAACAGAGTGCCGAGCCGATCGAGCTGACCGCCGGCCGGGCCCACGACATCAAGGTCGAGTACTTCGAGCACTACGGCGGCTCCAACCTCCACCTGCGCTGGACCGAGCCCGGAGGCGCCAAGGAAGCCGTACCGCAGTCCGCGTTCCGCCTGCCGGACGGCTTCGACTACGACGGCGCCCTCGCCGCTACCGTCCTCGGCTCCGGACGCACCCTGAAGCTCGACTTCCCGCGCCCGCTCGCCGTGCCCCCGGCCGGACTCGCCGGCCACGTCAACGCGGTCATCGGGGGCGCGCAGTGGCCACTGACCGGCGCCGAGCGGGACCCCGCCGACCCCAAGGCCCTGCTCGTCACACTCGGCGAACCGGTCGTGGGCAACAAAACCGGCACCGCCCGCGGCACCGCCGACGTCCGCTACGACGGCCGGGGCGGTCTGACCACCGCCGACGGAGACCCCGTGGACGCGTTCATGAGCAGCGGGCCCAACCGCTCCACCCACGAACTGACCACCAAGTGGGCCGACGAGGTGGGCCCGGACAACGCTCTCCCCGAGTACCCGCGCCCTCAGCTCACTCGAGACCAGTGGCACAACCTCAACGGGCAGTGGCAGTTCGCCGCCGCGGAGGAGGGGGAGCAGCCGCCCGTGGGCAAGACGCTCAAGGAGCGCATCCTGGTCCCGTACCCGGTGGAGTCCCGGCTCTCCGGCATCCAGCGGCACGAGGACCGCATGTGGTACCGCCGCACCTTCACCGTCCCCCGCGACTGGAGCATCGGCTCCGGCAAGCGGCTGCGGCTGAACTTCGGCGCCGTCGACTGGCGGTCCGAGGTGTACGTCAACGGCACGAAGGTCGCCGCCCACGAGGGCGGGTACGACAAGTTCGGCGCCGACGTCACCGACGCGCTGAAGCCCGGCCGCGCCCAGGAACTCATCGTCGGCGTGTACGACCCCACCGACGCCGCCGACGGCGAGAATCCGCCGCTCGGCAAGCAGCGCCTGGACCCCAGCGGCATCTGGTACACGCCCAGCTCGGGCATCTGGCAGACGGTCTGGATGGAGCCGGTCGCCCGTGACCACGTCGACTCCCTGAAGCTGGTGCCCGACGTGCCCGGCGAACGGCTCACCGTGGAGGCGAAGGGCGTCCGGGACGGCGTACCCGTCAGGGCGACCGCGTACGACGGACGGCGCGAGGTCGCCACGGCGACCGGCCGCACCGGTCGGCCGCTGAGCCTGAAGATCGCGAACCCGCGGCTGTGGTCGCCCGACGACCCCTTCCTGTACCGGCTGGAGGTGACCGTCGGCACCGACCGCGTCGGCAGTTACTTCGGGATGCGCTCGATCGCCGTCGAGGAGATCGACGGCGTGCCGCGCACGGTCCTCAACGGCGAACCGGTCTTCCTGATGGCCACCCTCGACCAGGGCTTCTGGCCCGACGGCCTGCACACCGCGCCCACCGACGAGGCCCTCGCGTACGACCTGCGCGTGCACAAGGAGCTCGGGTTCAACTCCGTGCGCAAGCACATCAAGGTGGAGCCGGACCGCTGGTTCTACTGGGCCGACCGGCTGGGCCTGATGGTGTGGCAGGACATGCCGTCCATGACGGCCGGGGTGAACCCCAGCGACTCCGCCCGCGCCCGCTACGAGCGCGAGATGAAGCAGATGATCGACGAGCACCTCAGCAGCCCGTCCCTCGTCATGTGGGTCGCCTTCAACGAGGGCTGGGGCCAGTACGACGTCGGCCGCATCGCCGAGCAGGTCAAGGCCTGGGACCCGTCGCGCCTGGTCAACAACCAGTCGGGGCTCAACCTCGGCGCCGACGGCAACGCCGGCGACATCATGGACGAGCACGGCTATCCCAGCCCGGCGCTCCCACCGCGCCCGGACGGACGGCGCGCCCTGGTCACCGGTGAGTACGGCGGCCTCGGCCTCGCGGTGCCCGGTCACGCCTGGGCCGTGCAGCAGTCGTACGTCGACGTCGACCCGGAGACGTACACCGAGGACTACCTCACCAAGCTCGACGAGGTACGGGCCCTGGTCTGCCGGGGCGGCAACGGCGCCGTGTACACGCAGCTCTCGGACGTGGAGGGCGAGCTGAACGGCCTGCTCACCTACGACCGCCGGGTGCTGAAGCCGGACGTCGCCCGGGTGAAGGCCGCCCACGACGCCCTGATCCGGGACGCGTCCCGGGCGCAGCCCGCGGGGTGCCCGGCCAAGGGTGCCGCGCGGTGAGCGGTTCCTCCGGCGGCCCGCGCCCGTCCGGGTGGCGTTCGTCATCCCGGATACCGCTCCGGGTCCCCCCCCGGGCGTCATGCCTGTTTTCATCCCATCTGCCGCTTCGAGGACGCCTTCTGACGCCACGTCGGGAGGTTCCGGCCGTGGGGCGGTGACCTCATCCGCACCCTGAGTCCCGCCCCTCCCGTCGAGTCGCGGGAGGGGCGGAGACGTAATCTGCTATTAACTGTGTGTGGCGGGATCGTACTTGACCGTAATCGGTCGCGGGCGATTGACTGCTGGTCCACCCCGTCGTCGACGCGAGGCAAGCCCGTGAACGCAAACCTGCTCGCTCCTCTCGACCTGGCGTTCTGGAACATCGAGTCCGCCGATCACCCCATGCATCTCGGTGCCCTCGGGGTCTTCTCGGCCCGTTCGCCCGCCGCGGGCGCCCACGCCGCGGATCTGCTCGCCGCCCGCGCCGCCGCCGTTCCCGGACTGCGCATGCGTATCCGCGACGTGTGGCAGCCCCTGCCCGCGCGCCCCTCCCTGTCGACCCTGCGCCGCCCCCTCACCGCCGCGCTCGGCTCCGCGCTCCGTCGGCCGTTCGGCTCCGCGCTGCGCGGACCGCTCACCGCGGCCCTGCGCCGCCCGCTCGCCTTCGGCGGCGCCGAGCGGGAGACCGACCCCGGCTTCGATCCCCTGAACCACGTCCGGCTGCACGCCCCCGCCACCGACTTCCACGCGGCGGCGGGCCGGCTCATGGGGCGCCCTCTGGAACGCACCCGGCCGCCCTGGGAGGCCCATGTGCTGCCGGGGGAGGACGGCGTCTCCTTCGCCGTCCTGTTCAAGTTCCACCACGCCCTCGCCGACGGACTGCGGGCCCTCACCCTCGCCGCGGCCCTGATGGACCCGATGGACCTGCCCACCCCCCGGCCGCGTCCCGCCGAGCCTCCGCGCGGACTGCTCCCGGACGTGCGCGAGGTGCCCGAACTCGTCCGCGGAGCCCTGTCCGACGCGGGCCGGGCCCTGGACATCGGCGCCTGTGTCGCCCGCTCCACCCTCGACATGCGCTCGTCGCCCGCGCTCACCTGCGAACCCAGCGGCACCCGCCGCACCGCCGGGGTGGTCCT
Source organism: Streptomyces incanus (assembly GCF_042656345.1). Taxonomy (NCBI): domain Bacteria; kingdom Bacillati; phylum Actinomycetota; class Actinomycetes; order Kitasatosporales; family Streptomycetaceae; genus Streptomyces; species Streptomyces incanus. The sequence goes on along the minus strand of NZ_JBHSPC010000075.1, from coordinate 16,989 downwards.
CGACCTCGACGACGTGCACCGGATCCGCAAGAGCGTCGGCGGCACCGTCAACGACGTGCTGATCGCGGTCGTCGCCGGTGCCCTGCGCCGCTGGCTCGACGAGCGCGGCGACGGCAGTGAGGGCGTCGTCCCGCGCGCCCTCGTCCCCGTGTCCCGGCGACGCCCGCGCACCGCGCATCCTCAGGGCAACCGGCTCTCCGGTTACCTGATACGGCTTCCGGTCGACGAGGCGGAACCGCTCGCCCGCCTCGCCCTGGTGCGCACCGCCATGGACCGCAACAAGGACGCCGGCCCGAACCGGGGCGCGGGCGCCGTCGCCCTGCTCGCCGACCACGTACCGCCGCTCGGCCACCGGCTCGGCGGACCCCTGGTCGGCCAGGCGGCCCGGCTCTGGTTCGACGTCCTGGTCACCAGCGTGCCGCTGCCCGGCTTCGGACTGCGGCTCGGCGGCGACTCGCTCGGCGCCGTTTTCCCCTTCGCGCCGCTCGCGCCCGGACACTCCCTGGCGGTCGCCGTCTCCACCTACCGCGGACACGTCCACTACGGACTGGTCGCCGACGGTGCCGCCGTCCCCGATCTCGACCGGCTCGCCGGCGCCGTGACCGAGGAGGTGGACACGCTCCTCACCGCGTGCGACCCCTGACCAGCCGCCACCGCGCCCACCCTCGTGTGTGCCCCTGACCACCGGCCGTCACGGGTTTGGTGCTACGGCCCGGCGCTCCGTAAAATCGCCCGTTCGACAGCGGGCGCGACCGGAGCGCCGCCACGGCAGACCAGGAACGGCAACGGCGATGACGGTGACAGAGGACGGCCCCCGGGCCACGGACACGATGATCCACGGGAACACCGTGGCGCACGAGGACGTGGTGACACACGGGCCCGGCATCGACCCGGAGCGGCTGGCCGTGTGCCTCGACGTGCTCGCGGAACTCGACACACTCGACGTCGACCACCCGGACGCGATCAAGGTCCGCCGCGCCACCTCGCACATCTACCGCATGGTCAAGCAGCGCCGCCGCCAGGAGCGCCGGGCCGCCAAGACCGCCCATGACAAGGCGGTCACCGAGGCCACCGCCACCGGGTCCGCCGAGCGCATCGACGACGAGACGGAAGGCATCCTGCCCTCGTCCCGGACCGAGGAGGGCACCATCGCGGGGATACTTCAGCGCCCCCGCTCCTGCTACATCTGCAAGCAGCGGTACGTCGAGGTCGACTACTTCTACCACCAGCTCTGCCAGGAGTGCGCCGACGAGAACCGCAGCCGCCGGGAGGCCCGCACCGACCTCACCGGCAAGCGCGCGCTGCTCACCGGCGGCCGGGCCAAGATCGGCATGTACATCGCGCTGCGGCTGCTGCGCGACGGCGCCCACACCACGATCACGACCCGCTTCCCGAACGACGCCGTCCGCCGCTTCAAGGCCCAGCCCGACAGCGACCAGTGGATCGACCGGCTGAAGATCGTCGGGATCGACCTGCGCGACCCGGCCCAGGTCGTCGCGCTCGCCGACTCGGTGTCCGCCGCCGGTCCGCTGGACATCCTGATCAACAACGCCGCACAGACCGTACGGCGTTCCCCGCAGGCCTACAGCGAGTTGGTCGCCGCCGAGTCCGCGCCGCTGCCCGCCGGTGAACTGCCCGCCGCCGAGGTGATCGGCGGCTTCGGCTCCGGCGCGGTGGCCGAGCTCCCGGTCGCGGGATCCGGCGCGCTCACCGCGCAGGACGTCACCGGCCTGGCCCTGGTCTCCGGCTCGGCCTCCCTGGAGCGGATCGCGGCGGGCACCGCGATCGACGCCGGCGGCCTGGTCCCGGACCTGCACGACACCAACAGCTGGGTGCAGACCGTCGAGGAGGTCACCCCGGTCGAGCTGCTCGAGGTCCAGCTCTGCAACTCGACGGCGCCGTTCCTGCTCATCAGCAGGCTGCGCCCGGCGATGGCGGCCGCGGCGGCGAAGCGGACGTACATCGTGAACGTCTCCGCCATGGAAGGCGTCTTCGACCGTGGCTACAAGGGCGCGGGCCACCCGCACACCAATATGGCCAAGGCCGCCCTGAACATGCTCACCCGCACCAGTGCCCAGGAGATGTTCGACAACGACCGCATCCTGATGACGGCCGTCGACACCGGCTGGATCACCGACGAGCGTCCCCACCCGGACAAGCTCCGCCTCGCGGACGCCGGTTTCCACGCCCCGCTGGACCTGATCGACGGCGCGGCCCGCGTCTACGACCCCATCGTGCGCGGCGAGGCCGGCGAGGACCTGTACGGCGTCTTCCTGAAGGACTACGCGCCCGGCAGGTGGTGACGCGGCCGTCCGGCGGTCGGCGCCGGGGGAGTCATTCCACCGCGCCGAGCCGGGAGTTGCGCGCCGCCAGCAGCTCCAGCACGGTGCGCCAGTCCTCCAGGATCCCGGCGTCGAAGCGGGCGCTGCGGGCCTCCTCGTCCGCCGTGCGCAGAGTGAGGAGGTCGTCCTCCTCGACTTGGAGACCGGGGCGGGGCCGGCGGCGGACCAGCCCCGCCACCCGCTCGCCGAGCAGCGCGCGCACCGCGTCCGCGGCCAGGTCGGCCCGCGTGGCGGGCTCGGCCGGCCGCAGCAGCCGGCCGACCGGCCGGACCAGGCCCGCCACCTGAAGCTCCTTGTCGGCGGGGCGTCGCCGGCGCAGCAGTGCGGCGGTGCGCAACGCGTGGTCGTACGCGTCGACCGGGGCCCCGCCGGGAACCGGGACGTCCCGGGCACCCCGGCAGGCGTACAGCAGGTCCATCAGCTCCTCGACACTGCGCAACTCCATGCGCCGGTCCTCCTGGAAGACAACCGCTTGCCGTACGGCAGCACAACATGACGAGCTTGCGTGTCGGCCAACAGGACCTGAACTGCGCCATGACCATGCGGCCCTCTCGAAAGCGCGTACTCCCCTGTAGTCCGATCGAGTGATCGACGGTAGCGGCGCCCAGGAGGAATCAGGGGTACACAGGAGTGGGACGGGCACGGTCCGACACATGATCGTTACGGCGAGTTTTCAGCCCCATCGAGCAGGGGCCCGCTCATTTGGTTAATCTGAGGCGGACGGGCAGCAGTAAAGGGTCCTACCCACACCCATCGGTCCGTCATGGGACACGCTGCTTCACAAGGGCCTGCTCTCCTACGATCAACCGGCGCCACCGCGTCCGAACGGTTTTCGCATCATGCCCGGGCGGACGTATGACGCGGGCGCGGCAGGAGCGGCGCGGTACGTCCCGAGGGTGACCGACACATAAGGAGTGCGCGGTGACACCGGAGAAGACCAACGTGGATCAGCCCGTCAAGGAACGTCCCGAGCGTGCGGGCCGCCCGGCAGGCCAGCTCGGCAGCCTCGACGTGTGGGCCCGGTCGGCCCCGATCCGCCTGGCGGGCTACGAGGACGATCTCGCCGAGCCCCACATCCTGCCCAGCGTCGACTGAGACCGGTGCCGCCCCGCGCTCCGCGTGATCGCCGGGTGCGGGAGTGCGCCGGACGCGCGCTCAGGCCGATCAGGGAGGCAGGCACCGACGACTGGCCGCGCATCCGGCCGCCCGGGCGCCGCATCGTCGCCACGGGCGAGACGTACACCTGGGACCCGGACCCCTCCGAGGAGGGGTCCGGGTCCTGTGGATGAACCCGGCGAGGGCGCGGACGGGGCGGGCTGCGCGTCGTGTACGGGCGCGGAGACCAGGCCGGCGGCCCCGCTCAGGGGCGGGCGTAGGGCCGGGTCATGATCTCCAGGTTGTGGCCGTCCGGGTCGTCGAAATAGGCGCCGCGACCGCCGAAGAGACGGTTGATCCTGCCGGGTTCGGTGTGGTTCGGGTCCGCGTAGTAGGTGACCCCGACCGCCTCCAGGCGGGCGATCATCGCGTCGAACCGGTCCTCGGGGACGAGGAACGCGTAGTGCTGCGACTGGATGGGCCCGTCGCGCTGCTCGTAGTAGTCGAGGGTCACGCCGTTGCCCAGGTCGACGGGCAGGAACGGGCCGAAGGGGGCGCCGACCTCCAGCCCCAGGATCACGGCGAGGAACTCGGCCGACAGGCGGCGGTCGCGGGCGAGGACGGCGGTGTGGTTCAACTGGACGGCTGTGGTGGGCGGTTCGGGCGCGGCAGAGGTGATGGGCGCGCCGGGTGCGTCGGGCATGGCTGGTTCGTCTCCGGGTGTCGTTTCCGTCGGATGCCGCGCGGGACGCGGCGGGAAGCGGGGAAGGGAACGCGGAGAGGAGGGCGGGGCACGGGCGACGCCCTGCCCCGGGCCGGGCGTGAGCGGGGACATCCCCGCCCGGCTCACGCCGAGGCCGGGAGCGTCTTTCGTGTGTGGCCCAAGGCCGACCCGGCAGTCACCCGGCCGACGATAGGCGCACGCCGCTGATCACCGCAACACCCGGACGGACCGGACCGCGAGGAGACCCCGCGGGGTCGGGGCGGTCTCACAGGGTGGTCTTCGGAAGACGACGGTGTGCCGAAGGTCGGGATCTGCGTCCGGTGGGCGCGGGCCGAAGGTGCCCGTTGTCGTCCACCCTGATCATCGTCGAGGTCCGGTGGTGCCGTTCGGCTGCTCGGTGCGTTGGGCGTCCTGGGTGCGGGGTCGGGAGCTGTCCGTCCGCGACCGCCCGCGAACCGGCCGCGGACCTCGACGTCGCCGAACGGCAGGAGGTCCTCGGGGCCGCCGCCGCCCGCGTCTACGGTCTGTGAACCGCCCCCGCCAGCCGGGTCGGCGGCAGATACTCGCGCACGTACGTCCGCTCCCAGCACGCCCCCGTCTCCCGCAGCTCGCGCCAGGTCGTGTACCGGTAGTGGAACAGCCGGGCGCGGACGTACCGGGGCGGCGCGTTGGGCGGGAAGGGGGAGCGGCGCAACAGCCGCAGTGTGTCGCGGTCGCCCTCCAGCAGCCGTTCCACCAGCGCGCCGAACCACGGCCCGGCGTAGGACGGCGACAGCGCGGCGAACCACATCAGCCAGTCGAGCCGCAGATGGTACGGCGCGAACTGACGTGGCCAGCGCCGGGGGTCCCCCGGCTTGCCCCGGAACTCGTACTCCCGCCAGTCCGCGTCCTTGCGGGGCGTTCGGTCCGCGGTGCCCTCGATCACCACCTCGTACCGGATCCGACTGACACTGCCGAACGCCCCGTAGGTGTTGACCAGGTGGAGCGGGTCGAAGGACCGGTTCATCACCTGGCGGCGGGAGAGCATGTTGCGCACGGGATGGTAGCCGAGGGCGAGCAGCAGCGCGGACACCGCGAGGACGACGACCACGTACCACAGCGGGGCGCCGGACGTGTCCGGGGGAGTGGTGGGGAACGCGACCACCGGCAGGGCCAGCACGATGGTGATCCAGTTCAGCCAGGAGAAGTTGCCCGACAGCACCAGCCACAGCTGCGTGAGGATCATCAGCGTGGCGGCGGCCGTGGCGACCGGCTGCGGAGCGAACAGCAGGAACGGAACGAACAACTGGGTGACATGGTTCGCGGCGACCTCGACCCGGTGCAGCGGCTTCGGCAGATGGTGGAAGAACCAGCTCAGCGGCCCCGGCATCGGCTGGGTCTCGTGATGGTGGTCCAGGCAGGTGAGCTTCCGCCAGCACGCGTCGCCGCGCATCTTGATCAGCCCCGCGCCGAACTCGACCCGGAACAGCACCCACCGCAGCAGGAACAGCACGACGACCGGCGGGGCCACCTCGTCGTTGCCGAGGAACACCGAGAGGAAGCCGACCTCGAGCAGCAGCGACTCCCAGCCGAAGGCGTACCAGGTCTGCCCGACGTTGACGATCGACAGATACAGCACCCAGGGCGCCAGCCACAGCAGCATCCCGGCCCACAGCGGAAGCCAGGAGTCCAACCCCGCGAGCAGCGCCGCCGACACCGCGCAGCCCGTCCAGGCGCAGCCCGCGAAGAACCGGTCCGAGTAGCGCAGCTGGAACAGACCGGGCGCCCGCACGAACGGGGTCCGCTCCACGAACCGGGGCACCGGGAGCATTCCGCGCTCGCCGATCAGCGCACGGAACTGCAGCACCGCCGTCAGGAACGCGATCAGGTACAGCCCGGCCAGCGCCCGCTGGAAGACCAGCCGGCTCAGCCAGTAGTCGGATGCGGTGAACCACTCCACGGCCGTGCGCTCCCTCCCCACCCATTGTCCGCCCCTGGTTGTCTGCCGTCGCTGTCCGTCTTCCCTGTGACTCTCCGTATACCCGGAGCGGCCGAAGCCGTCCCGGACTCCAGGGGCGTCACCGGTCGAAGAATCGGATGAACCCTGACAAGGTGGGGCCATGGCTGATCGGGGAGCGAGCGCCCTGTCACTCCCGGACGACTGGCCGGACCACCCGGATCCGATCCTGGCGCTCAACCACATGGGCAGGTTCGAGTGGAACCTGGACACCCGGGTGATGCTGATGGATGCCCAGGCCCGCGACATCTTCGACCTGCGCCCCGACGAATCCGGCCATCCCGACACGCTGGTGACCCGGATCCCGCCCGCCGAGGTCGTGCGCCTGGACACCGCCGTCTCGCAGGCCCTGAAGGACGGCAGCCAGAACTACGGCGTCTACTTCCGGGTCCGCCGCCGCGACGGCACCCTGCGCTGGACCCACAGCCACGGCTACATCCGCCGGGACGGGACCGGACTGCCCCGCCGCATCCTCGGCGTCGTCCGGGACGCCACGGAGGAACTCAGCGACAGCGAGGCGAGAGAGGCGCAGGCAGCCCAGGAGGACGTCCTGCGTCAGCAGACCAACATCGTCCAGCTCACCACGGCCGCCCTCGCCCACGCCCGCACCGTGCAGGACGTCATCGACGTCGTCAAGGACACCCACGGCCTCACCCATCTGGGCGCCACCAGCCTCGTCATGGGTCTGGTCGAGGCCGGCCGGATCCGGCTGGTCGCCGAGGGGCCCGCCGACAGCTTCGTCCCGGGCACCCGCATCACCCGGATCGACGAGCAGTACCCGATGAGCGAGGTCGTACGGACCCTGAGCCCGCGCTTCATCGAGTCGCCGCAGGAGTTCGCCGAACGCTACCCGGTGCTGTGGCCACACCTCACCGATCTGCACATCACCTCGGCGGCCTACCTGCCGCTCATCGTCCAGACCCGCCCCATCGGCGCCATGGGCCTGCTCTACAGCGACCGGCGCGGCTTCACCCCCGAGGAGCGCAACATCCTAGTCGCCCTGTGCAGCAGCATCGCGCAGAGCATGCAGCGGGCCATGTTCTACGAGCAGGAGATGGACCTCGCGCAGGGACTCCAGCAGGCCATGCTGCCCCGCACCATCCCCAGTGTGCCCGGCGCCGACATCGCCGTCCGCTATCGCGCGGCCAGCACCGGGGGCGGCCTCGGCCGGGACATCGGCGGTGACTGGTACGACCTGATCCCGCTGCCCGGGGGCCGTGTCGGCGCCGTGATCGGCGACGTCCAGGGCCACGACACCCACGCCGCCTCCGTCATGGGACAGCTGCGCATCGTGCTGCGCGCCTACGCCGCCGAGGGACACCCGCCGGGCACCGTGATGGCCCGCGCCTCCGTCTTCCTGCACGAACTCGACACCGACCGCTCCGCGACCTGCCTGTACGCCGAGGCGGACCTGTCCACCGGCGTCCTCCAGATGGTCCGGGCCGGCCACCTCGACCCGCTCGTCCGGCGTGCCGACGGCGTCTGCCACCGCGTCCACGTACCGGGCGGGCTGCCGCTCGGCCTGTCCGCCGAGTTCGACCGGCTCGACTACCCGGTCGGGACGATGGAACTCGATCCCGGCGACGTGCTGCTGCTGTGCACCGACGGCCTGGTCGAGCAGCCCGGCGCAGACCTCGACGACGGCATCGATACCCTCTCCGCGCTCGTCACCACCGGCCCCGAGGACGTACGCGAGCTGGCCGACCGGCTCGTCGCCGTGGCCGAGGAGCGCGGCGGGGAGGACGACGTGGCCCTGCTCCTGCTGCGCCGCCGCCCGCCGGACAGCCCGCGCGCGGGAGGCCGGCTCCAGCAGCACGTGGCTCCCGGCGACCCCGAGGCCCTGACCGAGGCCCGGCGCATGGTCCGTGCCGGGGTCGGCGCCTGGGGCGCCGGGAACCGCGTCGACGAGATCGAACTGGTCGCCGACGAGCTGATCACCAACGTCCTGATGCACACCGAGGGGTCCGCCGTCGTCACCCTCAGGGTCCTCACCGGCAGCGAGCGGCGGCTGCGCGTGGAGGTCGCGGACTCCTCCAGCGCCCTGCCGCGCCGCCGTGAGGCGGGGGAGTCGGGCGTCTCGGGGCGAGGTCTGCTCCTCGTCGAGATACTCGCGGACGAGTGGGGCGTGGAGGCACGCGGCGGCGGCAAATGCGTGTGGGGCGAGTTCTCGGTGACCAAGGCCTCCGCCTTCACGGACCCCACGGACTCCACGGACTCGGCGGAGCACGACCCCGTCCCCATCCCCGGCCCCGGCGACGCCGACGCCGACGGCGCGGGGCACTGCTCCCGCTGACCGGTCCGGTCCGGGGCGGCACTCTGGACGTGTGCCGGAACTTCCCGAGGCCGAGGCATCGCGGACCACGCTCACCGACGCGGTCGAGCACGCGCACGGGCTCGCCGCCAGAGGGCCGAAGGCCGGGCGGAAGAGCGGTCTGCGGGTCCACGGACGCACCGGGGATACGTGCCCGGTATGCGGCGACACCGCCCGCGAGGTCGCGTTCAGCGATTCCTCGCTGCAGTACTGCCCCACCTGCCGGGCGGGGGCGAACCCCTGGCGGACCGCGGACCCTCCCGACTGCTGGAGTGCCCCCGCGTCCGGTGAGGTGAGCTCGCGTCCGGCCGCTGCCGGGGCGGACGACCGCGGGGCTCCCCGCTGTCACCGGGGCTTCAGCGTCACCAGGTGCTCGCCGTCCGAGGAGCGCAGCTCGTAGCGCTCGACCTGCCAGCTGCGCAGGGTGGAGCCGCCCGTCATGGTGTTGGGGCGGGCGTCGTGGCGGGGCACGTTCCAGCTGGTCACGGTCTCCTCGGAGCCGTCCTGCCCGACCGCCACCAGCCGGCAGACGCGGGGCCCCGCCCCGTCCTTGACCTTCAGCTCCAGCCGGCTGCCCCAGTCCTCGTCCGCCGTCGTGATCTCCGCCCACACCCCGGACCGCTCATCGGCCGCCGCGATGCTCTCGGGCGCCTGATCACCGCCGCCCGAGGACATCAGGGCGAGCGCCGGCGCGGTTGTCGCGAGCACCACCGAGGCCGCCAGCGCGAACAGCAGCCGACGGCGCACCGCCCGGTTCCGTCCCGCCACCTCGGACAGCAGCCGGTCGAGCATCCTCGGGCCCGGCTTGGGCATCGGGTGCGTCAGCGGCGGTGTGGAGCGCCGGTACAGCATCAACTGCCGTGTCGTCGCACCGAATTCGGTCACCTGTGCAGCGCAGCTGGGGCACTCCATGAGGTGGTCCTCGAAGCGGAAGGCCTCCGCCTCGTCCAGCACGCCGAGCGCGTACGCGCCGACGTCGCGATGCCTTTCCAGGGACCTCATGCCGAATCCTCGTACCGTTGAGTGTGGGTGGGGTTACTCGTTGCTCCCACCGGTACGCACCAGGCAGTCGATTCACTCAAGCCGCATGCCGAATCGTAACCAAAGGATTCGGAGCCCTCCGGCCCGCGGATTGGTCCGATTCACCGGAAGGCTAGAAGAGATGGATGGCGAGGTGCCCGAGCGGCAGCCCGAGCTGCCACGCGGGCGTCCACACCTTTGGCCCCTCGTCCTCCCCGGCCCCCGCGGCGCCGCCAGGCACCGCGTTCAGATCGGGCGCGAGCAGCTCCGTCTCCCGCAGCCAGCGCCAGGCCGACCGGGCGAGTTCCAGGTCGGGATCCGCCGTGGCCCGGCCGGCGGTGGCCGCGGAGACGGCGGCGGCGTCCGCGGTCAGGTCCGCCAGGCGTTTCTGCACCCACTCCTGCCACGGCTGGTCGTACGCGGTCAGCGACAGCCAGGTCTCCAACTGGGTGATCACCCGGATTCCGGAGAGTTCGCCGTCGGTGTCGGACAGGAAGACGGTCAGTGCCAGCGCGTCCCGGCCGGCCCGGAACTCGAAGGACGTCGTCGGCATCAGGTCGCCGCTGCGCAGCAGTTCGTCGGCGATGTACTCGGCGTACAACCAGGCCATGGGGACGGTCAGTTCGCCGTCGCCCGTGCCGTCGGTGCTCTCTTGGCCTCTGTGCTGCATCCCTTCCAGCCTTCCTCCGGTACGTGCGCGTCGCCCGAACCCGGGCCCCCGGTCCGCAGCACGGATGAGGACAGCCGATTACTCAACAGGGGTCCTCGGCAAGGCGCTTTACGGAGGTTTGACCTGGCCGCCCGTTTCACCGCAGGTCGGCGGCGTATCCCGGAAGCACCCGGCGCAGGGCGCGCAGCGCGTAGTACGCGCGGGACTTCACGGTACCGGGCGGTATCCCCAGCGCCGCCGCGGCCTCCGCCACACTCGCCCCCTGGAAGTACACGAGCACCAGGACTTCACGGTGCTCCGGAGTGAGTGTCTTCACGGCCTGGCGGACATCGAGCGCCGCCGCGGCCCGTTCGGCATGGTCGGAGATCACCCGCGCGTTCTCCAGCGCCGCGTCGCCCACTTCGGGCGGTCGGGCCTGCCGGGCCCGCCGCGCGTCGATGGCGAGCCGCCGGCCCACGGTCATCAGCCAGGGCCGTACGGAGTCGAAGTCGTCGGCGCGCAGTACCTCGGGATGCTGCCAGGCCCGTACCAGCGTCTCCTGGACGAGATCCTCGGCGCGCTGCCGGTCCCCGTCGCAGAGCCGGAGCAGCAGCGCGAAGAGAGGCCGGCCGTGCTCGCGCTGCAGGGCGGCGAGTTCGTGCTCGGCGGTTGTCCCGTTCATGAGTGTCATTCCGGCCGTCATGGCGGTATGGCAACGTACGGCGCTCTTCGGGGACAGGGCGCGCACACGGGCGTGCGGCGGACGGTCGATCGCGTCGACGAACGGTTCGACGAACGGTCCGGATGACGGTTCGCGCACGCCGGACGGCCTAAACGGCGTGTCGGAACAACGGCGATGCAGAAAGTGATTCTTATCTGTCTGTCAGTAAATAGGACAGTAAAATGCCGTATACCGGGGTGAAGTGATGATTGCACGTAGTAAACAGGTGGCCCTGGCGCTCACCGTCGTCCTCGCCGCGGGCGCCGCCTGGCAGGCACGGGAGCACCGTCCGCCGGAATCCGGCCATCCGGGTGCCTCGGCCGTGCGGGACCGCGGCTTCACCCTGGTCGCCTCGGGGGACGTGCTGCCGCACGGCTCGGTCATCGACCGCGCCCGCTTCGACGCGGGCGGCACCGGCCACGACTTCGGGCCGATGCTCTCCGGTGTCCGATCCGTCGTCGCGGGCGCCGATCTGGCACTGTGTCACATGGGGGCCGTGTACGGCGCCGACGGCGACTACACCGGCCACCCCGACTTCAGGTCCCCGCCGGAGGTCGCCCAGGCCCTCGCCGCCACCGGCTACGACGGCTGCTCCACCGCCTCCCACCACACCCTGGACGACGGCGCCGACGGCATCCGCCGCACCCTGGACGCCCTCGACCGGGCCGGCCTGCGGCACGCCGGCGCCGCCCGATCCGAGCGCGAGGCCCGCGGGGTGACCGTCCTGCGCGCGGGCCGGGCCGAGGTCGCCCACCTCGCCTACACCTACGGCACCAACGTCGCCCCGCTCCCGCCCGGCCAACCCTGGGCCGTCGGCCTCATCGACGAGAGCCGGATCCTCGCCGACGCGCGCGCGGCCCGGAAGGCGGGCGTCGACGTGGTCGTGGTCTCCCTGCACTGGGGCACCGAATGGCAGGAGGCCCCCGACGGGCAGCAGGTCACTCTCGCCCGCTCCCTCACCGCGGCCCGCACCGGCCACGGTCCCGACATCGACCTGATCCTCGGCACCCATGCCCACGTCCCGCAGGCGTACGAGAAGATCAACGGCACCTGGGTGGTCTACGGGATGGGCGACCAGATCGCCGGCGCGACGACCCACCACGAGGACGCCCCGGACCCCCGCGGCAACCAGTCCACTCTGGGCCGCTTCACCTTCACCCCGCCCCAGCGTCCGGACGGACGCTGGGAGGTGACGAAGGCCGAGTTCGTCCCGCAGCTCTACGACATGGACGCCGGCCGCGTGGTCAACCTCAACCGGGCCCTCGCCGAGGGTGCCGAGGTCCGGTCCGTCCGCGACCGGATCCGGAGCGTTGTGCTGAGCCGGGGCGCGGCGAAGGACGGGCTGGTCATGGGGGAGTAGCCCGACCGGTCATGGCGGTGATCAGTTCACGTCCACGGCGTCGAACAGCGCCAGCATCTGTGCGAGGACGCGTACACAGGTGCGTAGGTCGGCGTCCGTGAGGTCCCCGCCGACCCCCCGCAGCACGGCGTGCTCACGGGCGACGACGGCGGCGATCGCCGCCCGGCCCCCGTCGGTGAGCCGGATCAGCGACGACCGCTGGTGGGCGGGGTTGGGGGTGCTCTCCACCAGGCCCCGCGCGGCGGCGTCGTTGACCATGCGCTGCACGAACTGACGGCTGATGGCCTGCGCGCGGCCCATCTGGGGCACGGTCATCGGGCCGTGCTTGTGCAGCAGGTCCAGCACGGCGCGTACCCCGACGGACAGACCCTCGACGGCCTCGCCCTGCTCGACCTTGCGCTGCACCCGGCGGTACAGCGGGCCGACCAGATCGAACACCTCCATCAGGCGCGGGCCGAGTTCGTCGGGCGGAAGGGGCTTGTCGGTGTTGTTCCCGGTGTCGTCCACTCCCTCATCATGACACCTTGGTTGCCAAATTTCGCCGAGGATGACACCTTGGTTGTCATGACTACGGTTTCGGAACTCCGGTACTTCACCTCCTCCGACGGCGACCTCGCCTACCACGACAGCGGCGCGGGAGACCTGGTCGTCCTTCTCCACCCCGGCTTTGTCGACCACCGGCTCTTCGAGGACCAGATCCCGGCCCTCGCCGCCCACCACCGGGTGATCGCGCCCGATGTGCGCGGTCACGGCTTTTCCGCCAACGCCACGGAGCCCTTCCGCTGGGCGGACGACCTCGCCGCCCTGCTGCGCCACCTCGACGCGGGGCCCGCGGTTCTGGTCGGCGTGTCGATGGGCGGCGCCATCGCGACCGACACCGTTCTCGAACATCCGGATCTGGTACGCGCGGTCGTTGCCTGCGGGGCGGCCACCAGTGAGTTCGAGTACACCGATCCGTGGACCCGCCGGATCCAGGCCGAGTTCGCCCGCACGCTGGGCGCCGGTGACATCGAGGGCTGGCTGAACGCCTTCGTGCGGGTCGCGCCGGGCGAGCACCGCGGCACCGACGGCGTCGACCCGGGCATCCCGCGCCGGCTGCGGGAAATGGCGCTGCACACGATCTCCAAGCACACCCCGGACGAGAAGGACCGGCGCGTCCCCGTCACTGGCACCTGGGACCGTGTGCCGACGATCGACGTGCCGGTGCTCGCGGTCAACGGCTCACTCGAACCCGCCGATCTGACCGCGGCGGCCGAGCGTCTCGTCCGCGGTGTACGCGACGGCCGCTCCACCACCATCGAGGGGGCGGGACACTACGCGTGCATGGAACAGCCCGAGGTCTTCAACGAGATCCTCCTCGGCTTTCTGCGCACCCTCTGACGCCGCCTTCTCGCGCACCTTCTGACGCGGCGGTACCTACGGCACCACGGTCACCGGCCAGCGCCCCGCCTTCACCAGCCGGACCGCCACCGACCCCACGAACCGGTGACCCGCCTGCTCCGAGGCGCCCACCACCACCGCGTCCGCCTTGAGGTCGTCCGCCGCCTTCACCATGCCGTTGTACGGGTCGCCGCGGAGGGTGTGGAACTCCCAGCGGAAGTCGAACACCCCCCGGACCTGCTCGGACGCCTCCCTGACCTGCCTCACCAGGTCCTCGGCGATCTCGTCCGTGGTCTCCGCCGCCGGCGCCCCGAACGCGGTACCCGCAGCCAGCACCGGCTGCACGTACACGACGGCGAGCAACGCGTGCTGCCGCCGGGCCATACCGGAGGCGTAGGCCGCCGCCCGCAGGGAGGTGTCGGAGCCGTCCACTCCGACCACAATCACCTTCGGACCGTCCGTGCCCCGTTCGAACTGCGCCGAGGGCTTCTCCGTCACGGCGCCGAGGCTATCGGACGCCCGTACAGCGGCAGCGCTGGGCCGAGCGGGTGGAAACGCCCCGCCGCACCGGTGTCGCTGAGTTCACCCGTCGCCGGGCGGGCGACGGATGAGTCATGCAGACAGATCAGTTGCTCACGCGGCGCCGGGCGCTGCTCACCGGTGCCGCCGTCGTGGGAGCGGCCGGCGCGGCCGGACTCCTTGCGACGGGCGTCGGCACCGAGGCGGCAGGCCCCGCCACGCCCGCCGCCGGAGCCCAGGCCGCCGGTCTCCCGCTCAAGCCCTCCGCGTACCGCCTCAGCCCCCTCACCGGCTACGGCCCGCCCGGGGCGGCTCCCGGCGGAACTCCGGTGCGGAGCGCACCGATGCTGCGTGTTTCCGGGCGGGGGAACACCATGGTGCTGACTTTCGACGACGGACCCGACCCCCGCTACACCCCGGGCATCCTCGACACGCTCGCGGCGTACGACGTCCGCGCGATGTTCTTCGTGTGCGGGGAAATGGTCTCCTACAACAAGGACCTGCTGGCCCGCATGTCCGACGAGGGACACGTCGTCGGCAACCACACCTGGTCCCACCCCCTGCTCACCCGTCTGACCCGCGGCAGGATCCGCTCCGAGATGGAACGCACCTGCGACATCATCGAGAAGAGGTACGGCGAACGCCCCCAGTGGTTCCGCGCGCCCTACGGAGCCTGGAACCGCGCCGCCCTCCAACTCGGCGCCGAACTGGGTATGGAACCCCTCGGCTGGACCGTGGACACCCTCGACTGGATCAGCCCCGGCACCCGCGCCATCGTCGACCGGGTGGAGAACGGCGCCGCCCCCGGGGTCGTGGTGCTCTCGCACGATGCCGGGGGCGACCGCTCCCAGAGCGTGCGGGCCCTGCGCGACTACCTGCCCGAACTGCTGGACTCCGGCTACCGGGTCACGGTGCCTCGCCGGCACTACGTCTGAGCGGGGGCCGCCCCGACCGGCCGGCCGGAC
>NZ_JBHSPC010000075.1:0-1894 GCF_042656345.1 Streptomyces incanus | reverse complement strand
GCCCCCGCTCAGCGGACCTCGGCCAGGCGGGCGAAGACGACGACGTTCCCGTCATAACCGTTCTGCTGGGTGAAACCGCCACCGCAGGTGATGACCCGCAATTCCGACGATCCCTTCGAGCTGTAGACCAGATCACCGGGAAAGTCTTTCTTCGCAAAGACCTCAATGCCGTAGATCTCGAACACCGCGGTCTTTCCGTCCGCGCGCTCGACCTCGACGTGATTGCCCTTTTCCAGAGCCCCGAGTCCGTAGAAGACGGCCGGGCCCAGATTGTTGTCGACATGGCCGACCACGACCGCCGTGCCCTTCTCCCCGGGAGCGACCCCACCGGTGAACCAGCCCGCCAGATTGGGGTCCTCGGGCGGCGGCGCGTCCACCCACCCCTCCGCGTCCAGACTCACCGCCATCACCGGTGCGTCCACCTGGATCGCCGGAATCCGGACCCGGCCCGGGATCGAGTACGGCAGCGGTCGCACCGCCGCGGACGTGGTGGCACCGGGCACCCTGCTGTCCGCGGCGGCAGCCCCGGCGGGCTGCGGCGGCCCCTCGTCGAACTCCCCCGAACCATTACGGATGAGCGCGAGGCCGGTGAGCAGAACCAGCGCTATCACGCCCCACGGAGTGGGCTTCTTCCGCCGTGTCTCCTTTTCGAATTCGGCCGGTTCGAAAGCAGACATTCGCTTTTCCCCTCTCGACACGGCCGTCGCCGTGTCACTCGCGCATGGTGGAAACGCTAGAGGCGGCGCATGGAACCGGCGACGGGACAAGGGCGAACGGGTGGCCGGGCGGCGATCGGCAAGCCGTCCGGGGTGCCGCCGGGGGACGCGCACGGTGTGGCGCACGTCCACCGGACCGAAACCGTGGTGCGGGCCGGTCAGTTCCCGATGCCGGGGAACAGAAGGCGGAACGGATCGGCCGACGCGGCGAGCCCGCGGCTGAACGGCGCGTCGAAATCCCAGATCAGGAAGAGCAGGAAGGCGATCAGCGCCGAGAACAGTCCGGCGAGGATCAGCTCACGCCGGGTGCGGCGGATCTGCAGCGCGAAGATCATTCCGATGGTGACGACCGCGCCTCCGATCAGCCCGAACCACACCACGCCCGGCATGGTCTTTCCGGTCGACTCCGCACGGGCCGCGCGTGCCTGGTCGGCTGCGGCCACCTGGTCGACGAGCGGCTGATAGGCCTGGGCCTCGAAATCCGTCGCCGGTTCGTAGTCGGTGACGTCCCGGCGGACCTGGTCGAGCAGTTCCGTCCCGCGCTCGGTGACCTGTCCGTTGTCGGCCATGGCGCGCCACTCGGTGGTCACGACGTGTCCGACATAGACGTTGACATCGTCCCGAATGCGGTCGCGGATGTCGGCCGGATAGATCCGTACCCGCTCCGAGACCTCGTGCAGTGCCACCGCTTCCGCCCGCACATGGTCCTGGGCGGCGCTGCGCCCCTCCCAGACCCCGGCGATGGCCAGACCCAGGACGATGGCGTACACCACGCCGATCCACATCGTCATGTACTCGATGACGTCCGGGGTCTCGCTGGGGTCCTCGTCGTCGGGGGCCGCGCGGTGACGTACGAGGGTGATGACGACCACCACGACGCAGACGGCCAGCATCGCGAGGGTGAGAACAAGCCATTCCGGCAAGAGGTGCCTCCACGGCGGGTTGTCGGGTTCGGCGGGGACGGGCGGGTATGGGTCTCAGCGGGGCCGGAGCGCGGCGATGGCGACGATCGCGGGCACGGCGATGAGCAGGACGAAGGTGAGCGGTGACGTGGTGCCGCCGGACGGTCGCTTGACCGGGGGTGCCGCGCGATACCGGGGGTAGTGCACGGGCGTCATGGACGGGCGCGGGGTGGGCGTGGGGACGGCCGACGGCGGGGGGGTGGGCGAGGGGCGCGG
>NZ_JBHSPC010000074.1:0-10125 GCF_042656345.1 Streptomyces incanus | reverse complement strand
CACGGCCCTCACCACCGTGGCCGGCCGACTGGGCATCCCCGTCGACGACGAGTTGACGGACCGGGTGAAGCCATGACGGTGGCGGAGCGTCCGAGGTTCGTCGCACCGGCACCCGACGAGACACGCCCGCGAAGCGGGGCCGCCGGCTGAACCTGTGGCAGGCCGCCTGGTACGTCGCCACCAGCAACCTCGTATTGGCCCTGGTCTTCTTCACCCTGGACGTCGACGCCGACATCTGGCGCCGGTCGGTCGGCTCGGACTCGCTCGTCGCCACCGTGCTGTTCCTGGGCCAGGCACTGATGCTCAAGGAGAGCCCCACCGGGCCGGCCGGCAAGGGACGGCTGGACGAGTCGGTCGCCGACCTGGACAGTATCTACGGGATCAAGGCCATCGCCGGTATGCCCGACGAGGCGACCCGTACCGCCGTCGAAGTGCCCGCCGTCGGGTTCCGGCACACCGACCGTCCGTACTGGTGAGCCCAAGCGGGAGCGTAGGGTCGAAAGCAGCGGAAGACCAGCTCAGGACATACGTCCGAAGCCACAGGTGCCTTGCCGGACGCCTGGAGAAGAGGCAGACGAGCCCACCCCCCCGCCCTCGGTCCCCGCCCTACCGGGGGCCGTGAAGAGGCTCTTCACGGCCGGGTTGGGCGAACTTTCTCCGAGATGCAGAACGAACGTGCGGGCGCAACCTCCCCCCAGGGCTTTGCCGTCGGGTACGTATGGAACCGCCAACCGAGATCGGTTGCAGCGACGTCGACGGCTGGACCGTCGTGGAGGTCTTCGGGGAGGTGGACGTGTACTCCGTGTCGGTCATCAAGCAGTACATGATCGAGCGGCTTGCGGACGGATGCCGCCGTTCCATCATCGACCTGCGCGGAGTGAAGTTCATCGACTCCATGGGTCTGGGCGTCCTGGTCGGCGTCCTCAAGCGCGTCATCACGGTGCACGGTGAGCTGAAGCCGGTCATCACCGACGCGAACACACAGCAACTGTTCGCTCCGACCGACCTTCAGCACGTCTTCCCGGTCTACGGCTCCGGGTACCAGTTGCGAAGAACCTCGTAGCGTGCGCACTCCGCCGAAGCCGCCGTCATCACTCAGCCCGCGAAGCGCGCCATCCATGCCTCGACCTCGTCCGCGGCGCGCGGCAGGCCCGCCGACAGGTTCTCGTGGCCTTCGTCGGTGACGACCAGGTCGTCCTCGATCCGGACGCCGATGCCGCGCCACTCCTCGGGCACCGTCAGGTCGTCCGCCTGGAAGTACAGGCCCGGTTCGACGGTCAGGCACATGCCCGACTCCAGCACACCGCCGACGTAGTCCTCCGTGCGGGCCTGCGCGCAGTCGTGGACGTCCAGGCCCAGCATGTGACCGGTGCCGGCCATGGTGAAGCGGCGCTGCAGGCCGAGTTCGTACGCCCGGTCGACGGGGCCCTCGATGAAGCCCCACTCGACCAGCCGCGCCGTCAGGTGGCGCTGGGCCGCCTCGTGGAAGTCGCGGTACGGGGCGCCTGGCTTGACCGTCGCCATACCGGCCTCCTGGGCCTCGTACACCGCGTCGTAGATCTCGCGCTGCAGGGGCGTGAAAGTGCCGCTGATCGGCAGCGTGCGGGTGACGTCGGCGGTGTAGAGGGAGTGTGTCTCCACGCCGGCGTCAAGCAGCAGCAGGTCTCCCGGGCGCACCGGGCCGTCGTTGTCCGTCCAGTGCATGATCGTGGCGTGCTCACCGGCGGCGCAGATCGAGCCGTAGCCCACGGCGTTGCCCTCGAGGCGCGCCCGGCGGAAGAAGGTGCCCTCGATCCACCGCTCCGACGACGCGATCGCCCGGGAGATTTCTGCGACGACGTCGGTGAAACCGCGCACGGTGGAGTCCACCGCCTTGCGCAGTTCCCCGAGTTCCCAGGAGTCCTTGACGAGGCGGAGATCGCTGAGCGCCTCTTCCAGTTCGGCGTCCCGCTCCGCGTCGGTGGTGACGGCGGCCTCGATGGAGGGGTCGATCCCGCGGACGATCCGGGTCGGCGGGCCGGAGGCGGCGGCCAGGTCGGCAGCCGCGGTGCGGACGTCGCGGCACGGCATGCCGAGTACGCGCTCCGATTCGGCGAGTGAGCGTCGCCGACCCGTCCACAGTTCGGCGTGGGCGCCCGTCCAGAACTCGTCGTCGTCCCTGCTGTCCCGCGGCAGCTGATAGCAGTAGGCGTCATGGCCGCCGTCGGCGCGGGGTTCCAGGACGAGCGCGCCGTCCCGGACCTGGTCGCCGGCCATGTGCACGTAGCCCGTGTACGGCCGGAAGGGGTAGGTGTCGTCGTTCGAGCGGACCTTGAGGTTCCCCGAGGGGATCACGAGGCGTTCGCCGGGGAACCGCGCGGAGAGCGCGGCGCGGCGGCGGGCCGCGTGCGGGGCTTGCTCGGCGAGCTGGAGGTCCTGTCGTTCGGTGTCCGCCCAGCCCGTCCGCATCAGAGCGGACAGCTCTGCGGAGATCCCCGGGTAGAGGCCGTTCTTCCGACGGTCAGCCACGTCGTGCACCTTCTTCCGTTGGGCTTCCATGAGGTTCATCGGCGCCGCCGGTCCGCGGCGGCTCCCGGACGGTACCGCCGCGCGGCGGTCGCTGGGGCCGAACAGTGCCAGTGGCACAGACCGGCCACAGGCCCGGGCGGAAAACGTCGATAATGTGCCCATGGCGAACGCAAAACTCGGCGAGGCCCTCCGGCTGCTGGGACTCGGTCACAAGGCGTGCCGGGTCTACCTGGCCCTGCTGGAACTGGCCCCCGCTCCGCTGAGCGCGATCAGCGCGGCGGCCGGGCTGGGCGGGGCCGAGTTCGCCGCGGCGTACGGCGAACTGGCCGACGCCGGACTGGCCAGTGCTGCAGCCGGGGACGGGGACGTGGTGGCCCCGGTGCCGCCCGCCGCGGGCCTGGAGATCCTCGCCCGGCACCGGGCGGCCGAGCTCGAGGAGTCGCGCATCGCCGTCGGAGGCGCCTTCGAGTCGTTCCGGCGCCGACGGCTCGCCGCCTACAACGACGACCTCGTCGAGGTCGTCACCGGCGAAGCCATCGGTCCCAGGATGCGCCACGCGTGGGCCAGCGCCCGCGAGCAGATCCGGCAGTTCGAGTCCCCGCCGTACGCCCCTCTGGTCGGCGCCACCGACGATGCCTTGGCGACGCTGGCCCGCGGGGTGACGCAGCGCGTCGTCTACTCGAGGGAGTCACTGGAGCATCCCGGCCACCTGAACGACGTCATCGAACCCTGCATCGAGGCGGGAGAGCAGGCCAGGGTGCTGCCGTCGGTGCCGGTCAAGCTCTTGATCATCGATGAGGCGTACGCCCTGGTGTCGCTGTCGATCAAGGAAGCAGACATACACAACACCATGCTGGTGGTGCAGCCGTGCGGCCTGCTCTCCGCGCTGACGGCCCTGTTCGAGCAGGCGTGGCAGAACGCCCTCCCCATCCACGGCCTCACCACCCGCCCCGCCGGCCTCCCACCCGCCGACCGTCGCCTGCTGCGCCTCCTTGCCGGCGGCGCGACGGACGACGTCATCGCCCGCGAACTGGGCATCAGCCGCCGTACGTTGTTCCGCCGCCTCCAGATCCTGATGGCCCGTCTCGGCGCCGCGAACCGTTTCCAGATGGCCCTGCAGGCACAGCGCTCCGGCTGGCTGTGACCGGGTGTCCAGGACGGTCTTGCCCGGGTGGGCCCGGCGACGGCTGCAGGAGCGTGCGTCGGCTGCAGGGACTGTTCACCGAGTACGTCGCCATCAGCCCCGGCGGATTCTCACGCGGGAACCGGGCCTGTGCGCCCCGGCGCCTCGCGCCAGGCATACGGCGAGCCAGCCGGCCACCGCGCCGACCGCATACCAGAACAGGTCCGGTGCGTTGAAGGTGGAGCCGAGGATCAGGCGGGCAGCCGTACTGTGCCGGGAGAGCTCCGACGGCAGGTCACTGAGCTGCAAGAACTCGACGCCCCAACTCACGGCCAGGGCGACTCCACCGGCCTTCAGCGGTGTCAACCGCGGCGCCACGAGAAGGACGAGGGCGAACAGCAGAAGCGTGTACAGGGCGTCCCCGCCGTACTTGGCCGCCCCTCCCCCCGTCGTCGCCCGGAGGCCCAGCCCCGCGCCGACGATCACCGACGCGGCAGCTGCCGCCGTGAGACGAATTCGTATCGGATCGCCGTCGGCACCGGCGCAGGTTCTGGAAGTCGAGACCATGCAGTCATTCTGCGGACACCGTTGCCCGCTCCAACAGTTACCGACCGCACGTCGGAGCGCCCGCGGCAGAGGTACCCGAGCGAGCGCGGCACAGGCGGGCCGGCCCAGGCCGATGCCTCGGGTGTGGCCCGAAGGGCGTGGCGGCCGAGGCCTGCCCGCAGGATCAGCGGCGGGCGCCCGGGACCGTGAACGCCGCGGGGCTGGCCGGCAGATCCACCGTGCACGGACGCAGGTACGTGTCCAGATACGGTGAGCGGCTGCCGGGGTGGCGAGGTCGTCGGCCGGGTCGTCCAGGGCCAGCTTCAGCCTGACCCCCTGACCTGGCACTGATCACGTTGAAGACCTGATCGGCGGCGGTCCCGGCTGAGCCTGCCCACACGGTCGCCCGGGCGAGCAGCTCGGCGTCGGTGGTCTGGTACAGCACGTCGTAGGCGGCGCGGGTGCCGGGGAACCGCATCGGCAGGCCGAGTTCCTTGCAGATCGCGGCGTGGATCCCGATGACGAGCAGGAGGTTCATCGGGTTTCCGGTCGCATAGCCGGTCACCCCCTCGGGGCGCAGCGCGGTGAACGCGAAACCCCGTTCGGCGGCGGCCTGCCGCAGGAGGTCCTCCTGGGTGGAGTAGAAGTGCGGGGCGACGAGCCGTGGGTCGCTCTCCTTCGCCTGCGTCGTGAAGTACCCGAGGTGGTGGCCGTACGCCTTGCCGCCCTGATAGAGCGTGACGTGGCGGAGCGGCGCGCCGGCGGCCCGCAGTGCGTCGAGGGTGTTGCGCAGGAGCGCGTCGTTGACCTCGATGAGTTCGGCGTCGGTCGGCCTCTCGATGTAGGCGGCGAAGACGAGGTGCGTGACGTCGCCGAGGCCGGCGAGGCCGGTCGTCGCGCTCTCGGCGTCGAGCAGGTCGACGCTGTGGTGCTGCCAGGGCGCGTCGTCGAGGGCACGGCGGCTCACGCCGTGGACGGTCCACCCCAGTCGGGTGTACTCGCGGGCGGCGTAGCTGCCGATGAGGCCGCCGTCTCCGGCGACCAGGACGGTGTCGCCGTTCGCGGGCAGGTCGGTCAGTCCGAGTCCTGGCGTGGTGGGGGTGGGGTGGGGGGCGTGGTCATGGACGGGATCTCCGTTCTTGCCCCGGCTGCTGGTGCGGACGGTGTAGGTCTGCACGAGGACTTGGCGCATGATGTCCACGGCCCCGATCTCCCGCAGCCAGGCCGGCGCGGCGGGCGACCAGGCGGCTCGGCACAGCCGCAACGCGTCCTGGCCGTAGACCTGGGACAACTGGTCGCGCTTGACCTTGGAGCCGGGCAGTTTCCAGCTGTCGACCCGAGGTCCGTAGCGGTGGGCGAACTCCGGCACGTCCACGGCTCGGGCCAGCCAGTCCGGTGCCGCGACCGACAGCGCCTCCAGCGCAGCCCGCACGCTCTCCCCGGCCAGCTCCAACCGGTTCAAGTCCCGTACCGAGCTGACCACATGAGTGGAATCGGTGCGCTGCTTTCCTCCCGCGGCCACCAGCCCGGCGTCAACGCAGTACTCAAGGAGCCGGTCGAAGACGACACGCTCCATGCCGTTGCCGACCAGGCGGGCCCGGAACCGGGGCAGCACACTGTGGTCGAAGCAGGTGTCCGTCAGCTCCAGGCCGGGGCGTGCTTCCAGTCGATGGCCCGTATCGCCATCGCTGCGGCCTGTCGGTCGGTCAAATTCTCCGCGAACTGCAACACCGTAACCAGCGACAGCACCCCCGGTGACAGACCCGGCGTCCCACGCACCCCGAACGCCTCGGTGAACGGCTCATCGGTGAAGACCTCCCTGAGCCGGTCCCGCACCCGGATCGCCACACTCCCCTGCGGGAACGCCGCCCGCGCGACCCGTACTGTCTGCTCCGGGACCGGCGGCAGCCCCATCGGCCGCAACGACATCACAACCCACCCTCCATGGCCGGACAAGACGTAACGACCGCAGGAACGATCACCACCTACCGGTCAAGCAGCCGCAGAGAATTGCGTACCAGAGTCGTGATCTGGATCAAAGACCTCACCCGAACCAGAGCCGAGAGCCGCGCAGGTCATCGAGGGGCGTAGCTTGTCGGGATCGCAGTTGTGGGCTCTCGGCGTCAGCCGCATTCCCGGATGTCGGGAGTTCGGTGGCCCGCTGCCGCCCGGGGAGTGGGGATTGCGCGCCACCAGCGCGGTGTCGCCCGCGGGCTCAGGTGAGGGCGGCGACCAGCAGGGTGAAGGCGGCGATGATGACGGCGACGCGGACGTAGTGGAAGCGGTCCCAGCGGTTCTTCTGCTCCTTCCAGTCCTCGGGCCGGTTCTCGGGGGTCCACGTCTTGCCCCGGTTGTTGATCGGGACGAGCAGCAGGAGCGACATGATCACGCTGAGGATCAGCAGCGCGGCGGCGGTGACGACGAGGCCGGTGCCGGGGTGGTGCCATCCGGCGATGGCCCAGACCGCGACGAGGACGAGCGAGGCGATGTACCAGACCGGCATCACGGCGCCGAGCATCCGGGCCCCGTGGGCGCGGCCGAGCACGCCGCTGTCCTCGGGGAGTCCGTTGAGGATCGGGTTGATGACGAAGGCGACGGAGAACTCCACCCCCACCATCAAGCCGACGACCACGGTGGTGACGACCTCGAGTGCGTTGAGCATGATGACCCCTCCTGGGATCTAGCGCTGCTAGACAATGAGGTAACGCTAGTACTGCTGCCGCTTGATTGTCTAGCGATGCTAGAATTGAATCATGTCGGTACAGGAACGCAAGGAACGCGAACGGGCGGACCGCGAGCGCCTCATCGTGGCGACGGCCCGCGAACTCGCCGAGCAGCAGGGCTGGGACGCGGTCACCACCCGCCGGCTCGCCGAGCGCATCGAGTACAGCCAGCCCGTCCTCTACAGCCACTTCCGCGGCAAGCGCGAGATCATTGGCGCCGTCGCCCTCGAAGGTGCCGCCGAGATGGCCGCGTTGCTGCGAGCCGCGGCCTCCGCCGCGGACTGCCCGCGCGCCCGGGTCACCGCCCTCGCCCGCGCCTACCTCGACTTCGCCGCACGCAACCCGGCGGTCTACGACGCCATGTTCCAGCTCGACGGCGGCCTGGCGTTCGCCAACGAGGACACCCCGGAGCCTCTGCAGGACGCCTTCGCCGCCCTGCTGGAGAGCCTCGGCGAGGTCGCCGGGGACGGCGTCCACCCGGCACTGTTCACCGAGGTGTTCTGGGCGGCCCTGCACGGGCTGGCGACCCTGACCCGGGCGGGACGGCTGCCGCCGGAGGACACCGAGCGGAGGACGGAACTGCTGGTGGACCGGCTTGCCATGGTCTGACGGACCGTCCCGGCGGGCACGCAGCCGGGGTCCTCGGGCCCCGCTGCCTGCCTGCGGCATCGCCTCCGGTCACTCGCGCCCACACGGCGCGGCCGCAGATCGCCGGGCCCCGTACCCCCGACGGGGCACCCGCCCCGGAAGCTGCGGTGCTCATTGATCACGACCCGATACGCGCCCCGGTCTGCCGTCGTCGGGCGTACACCCGGTACAGAGGACGGCAGGCGGATGGTTTTCCGAGACAACAGCACGATGTCGGTGAACCGCCGAGTCTTCGCACAGGCTCGACGGTTCACGGCCGTTCGTGGCGACCATGCCCGGTCCGCAGGTTCCGGGTGGACTGGTGGATCTTCATGAACGGTCTATGTCGGACGTGTCATCCACTGATGAATCGATCGATTCCGGTCTCGGTGAGTGAGTCCATCGAATCCAGTTGCGTGGCTACCGAGACGAGTTGATCGTATTCCGACCGAAGGATGGGGATGCCGAAATATTCGATCACTCGCACGAGATCGTCCACGGCCAGTTCGGCCTCGTCGTTGTCGACCATGTGGACGACCGACCGCAGTGCCCCTACAGGTCCCTTCTCTCCCGCCAGCCGACGCGCGATGCTCTCGGCGACCGAGCGGATGAGCACGTCGGGCGAGTCAGGTGCGTTCATTCGCTGAGACTTTCTCCCTCCTGGAGGTCACCCGGTCCGGTTGATGTAGGCGGTAGTCACACCCAGCGGTTTCCCGTCGGGCGCCGGGGTGGTGCGGTAGTACACGTAGACCGTGTACTTCTTCTTACGGCATCCGCAGCCCGTCCAGTACGAATACGGGCACTGGCACGTTGACTGACCGGGTGGGGTGATCTTCTGGTTGATCGGGCTGGGAGGGGTCGTCCGTGGGCAGCGCGCCGTCGTACGGGGGGCATCGGTACCCGGTCGAGGCGATCTCTCACTGCGTGTGGCTGTACTTCCGCTTCCCGTTCGGCTTCAGTGAGGTGGAGGAGCTGATGCCCGGGCGCGGTGTGCTCGTCTCCCACGAGACGGTCCGGCGCTGGTGCGCGAAGTTCGGGCAGGCCTACGCCGGCGCGCTGCGCCGCCGCCGGCCGCGGCCCGGGGATAAATGGCACCTGGACGAGGTCTTCATCAAGATCAACGGCGAACCGAAGTACCGGTGGCGGGCCGTGGACGCCGACGGCACCGTGCTCGACATCCTCGTGCAGAACCGGCGGGACACCGCTGCGGCCGGTGCTCTGACCTCGATGCTTCGAAGCGGATGGCAGCGCATCGGGGTCGCTGGGCTTGTCGCGCCGGACTGTCACGGACAGACACCGGGCCGATCGGCCGACTCCGGGGGACGACCGCTGTGGTGCGCGGACCTGCGGGTTCATGCTCGACGGCATCTTTGTCGCCGTCATGACTTTCTGGCACCGCTGAGTAGGCCCGGAGCGCGGTGCCGGGATTGCTCCCGGTCCGTTTCTCCGGACCTCTCGCCGAACCCGCCGTGCGCCTCTCAACGCAACGGGCTCTCCACGGTTTCTGCCGTCAGACGGGGGTTCGCAGGCTGCCATGGGTTGGGGATCGTGCTGGTCCGGTATCGGTAACGGCTGACCGTGACCGATGCGATCTGGAACAGTTCGATCCCGTCCGCCGTGATCGGTAACCACCGCCCGGTGGGGGTGGTGAACCGGCGGCGGACATCGCCCCAACTCCAGTGGTGACGTTCCCGCAGCATGCGGATCAGACGCCACCACACGAAGGCGTCAAGCTTCGTGAAGACATGCTTGGCGACAGCGTGCTTGAAGTAGTTGGCCCAACCGCGCATGATCTGAGTGAGTCTGATCAGCACGGCGGCGAGATCCTGCTGCGATGTCCTGCCTGTCAGAGCACGGATCTTCGCCTTCAGCGACCGGATGGGCCGGTCCGCGATGAAGGTGTAGACGTGCCATTTGGTCGTGCCTCCCTTGCGTTTCCACTGGATGCGGAAACCCAGGAAGTCGAACCCGTCGCTCAGGTGCGTGATCCGGGTCTTGGCCTGCGACAGACGCAGACCGAGTGGTTCGAGCACGTCGGCGACTTCCTCGCGCAGTGCCGCGGTGTCGGCCTCGGTGCCGTGCACCAGGACGACGAAGTCGTCCGCGTAGCGGACGACCCGCCACGTGGGTTGACCCTTGCGGCGCCGGTAGGCGCGCTTGCCCTCGGTGGCCATCGTCCCACCTGGTTCCCAGGGCCCGTGCAGGTGCTCATCGAGCGCCGACAGGGCGATGTTTGCCAGCAGTGGGGACAGCACGCCCCCAACGCAATAGATAACTCGGCCCGCGGTCGCCCGCCGTGTCACTCTCCGTGTCGGTGTGCGGATCTCGGTGCCGGGTGGCAGGACCGGGCTCGCGGAGAGGGATCCGGTGCCGGATGGTGATCTTCTCGGGTCCGATCAGGACGTCCTTGACCAGGAGCCGCAGAACGCGCTGTTGTTCTTCGACGTCGGCGGTGACCGCGTTGTGGTGGAGCCGGGCGAGGAAGCCTTCCAGATCGTCGGCGAGCTTCAGGTAGGCCTCGCGGTCAGCGAGTTGGGCCTGCAGGGCGTCGAGCTGGCTGCGCAGGTTCGCCTGGCGGGCCCGCAGCCCGGGCATCCG
>NZ_JBHSPC010000073.1:102368-160207 GCF_042656345.1 Streptomyces incanus | reverse complement strand
CAGCCGAGAGAAAATCACGACCCCGCCCTTCCTTGGACACCCGGGGTACCTAACAAAGCCCTACTAGTGCCGCATCAGGCAACGTTCGCCCCGTTTTCGGTTGACGGTGCCAGCCCGTGCCGAGTGTCGCGGTTACTCAGCGTCGAGCTGGTGGTCGGCCCAGACGTAGCTTTCGGGCAGCAAGTCGGTGATGGGGACGGTTCGGACGCGGTCGCCTTCGCCAACGATGACCTTGAGGGCGGGGAAGTAGTCGAGAAGGACCTGACGGCACCGACCGCACGGGGGAACAACCCCCCGGTCGCGGTCGCCCACAGCGACGATCGTGTCCAGGTCATAGACGCCCTGGGCGGCTGCCGCACCGATGAGGACCAGCTCCGCGCACGGTCCTCCCGTGAAGTGGTAGGCGTTCACCGCGGTGACAATCCGGCCGTCCCGGGCGCGGGCCGCGGCTGCCATGGTGTGGTTGTCGCCCCGGCAGCGAGTGCGAGCCACGTGCGCCGCGGCTTGGATGAGTTCGTGATCGACGTGGTGGGTCTGCGTGGTCATCTTCGCTGCCTCCGTCAGGTGTCAGGCGAGGTTGACCCGGGGGACGATGGTGCGCAAGCGAATATCGGCGGTGTGCTTGTTCCGCCAGATGATGGAGCGGCGGAGCATGCTGCCCTGCTTCTTGTGGCCGGCGTGGTCGGTGTCGTCCAGCGTGAAGTAGCGCAGGGCGGTGAACTGGGCCTCGATGCGGTTCAGCCAGGAGCTGTTGGTCGGGGTGTAGGCGAGTTCGACGTTGTTGGCCGCGGCCCGGTCACCGACGCGGGCGTCCTTCTTCGTGGTCAGGTGCGGGGAGAAGTTGTCGAGCACGATCGCGACGCGGAGCTCCGGCGGGTGGAGGCTGCGCAGGTAGCGGCAGAACTCCAGGAACCTCGCGCGGTTCTTCCTCGGCTTGATGTGGCCGTAGAGCCTGTCCTTGCCCAGGTCGTAGGCGGCGAACAGGTGGCGGACTCCGTGCGGGCGGATATAGGTCGCCCGCCGCCGGGGCCGGGGCTCCCGGTCGGGTTCCTCGTGCCGTCCGCCGCGCTCGGCCCACTGCCGCCCGGGGTGGGGCTGGAGGTTCAGCGGACCGAACTCGTCGAGGCGGAACACGACGTCGGGCTCGTCTTCCTCGGGCATGACCTCGCCGTCGGCGATCGCGTACAGGTGCTCGACGCGGGCCTTCTTGGCGGCGTAGCCGGGGTCGTGGGAGGTCTTCCAGGTCTTTATGCGTTGGAAACGACACGCCTCCTCGCGGAGCAGGGCCCGAAGGCCCTCGTGGCTGATGTCGTCGACCACCCCCTCGGCGGCCAGGGGGTCGGTCAGTTCGGCCAGGCTGCAGGCCGAGAACGGCAGGCCGTGCTCGACCGGCTTTGACTTGGCGATCTCCTTGATCTCCCGGCGCTCCGGAAGCGTGAAGGTCTTCGGGCGCCCGGCCTTGTACTTGGGGTGGAGCGAGTCGAAGCCGTGGGCGTTGAAGTTGTGGATTATGTTCCGGACCCGGTCGGAGCTGGTGAAGGTCACCTCGGCGATCTTCGCCCCAGGCATGCCCTGCGCGGACAGCAAGACCATCTGGGCACGTCGCCAGGTCACCACCGAGCCGGTGCCTCTGCGGATGATCCGCACCAGGCGCTGCCCGGCATCGTCATCGATCTCGCGGACGCGTACTCGTTCTGCCACCCGGACAGCCTGACGACACCGCGTTGCACGGACCAGCATCCGAACAGCGCGTCACGTCACCACAAAGCAAAGGTTCTCTGATGCGGCACCGGTCGGTGGACGGCATGGGCACGGTCAACGCCGCGATGCCGGATGGTGTCCCTCCGGGTGGTGCGGGGAATCTGAAGGTGGCGTCGTGGGTCGGGGCCGGTCGTATCGCTCGGCGGGCGTGAGATCGAGTAACCCGGCGAGGCGGCATATCGGGCCTTACCGGGGGCGGTCGGCTGCTCGTGCGGGCGGTTTTCCGTGACCGTCCGGTGGGAGGGCGGCCTTGCCATGTGCGATGCCGGGACGCTCGCTCACGCCCTGGGGATGACACACCGCCTCAAAGGCGTGAGCACTTTGGCCACCGCTGTCCTGATGCCGCTCGTTTGAGCGTTCACGTGACACATGCCCGCCGACTGCTCACGCTTTTCGCAAGGCACCCGTCTCCGGCCCCGCAGTGTCGGGACCGCGGAGATCTTCTACACCGCCTGGTGGGACACCATTCGATGCCACCACGCCAACTCCGCCTACACGATGAGCTCGGGTGTGTTCGTCCGAGTAGTACCTCGTCCAAGCAATCGGCCTGCAAAAGGAGTTCGGCAACGGCCCTTGGCGGCAGCATGGGCAGCGTCTCTTACAGCTTGCCCCGGTCCCAGCCCTCGCCGCAGCACGGGCTGCTGCTCGTGGAGGCACTGGCGGACCGCTGGGGAGTGATCGAGGGGCGGTTCCCGCGGAAGACCGTGTGGGCCGAACTGCGCCTCGTACCACCGGAACCCGTCCCCACGGGTTCCGGTGCCGTCGACGACTGAAAGACAAAGAACGTGGGGGGAAAAGAACCCCACCAAGCCCCACCCCTCCCGCCCGTGACGCATACTCACTCGGGCAGGTGAACATCCCCGGTTCGGCTGGATTGCATGGCCCTCCAGGCCCGACGCTCAGCGCAGGACAACAGCAGACATGCGACGGCCCCCGCCGGGACGGCAATCCCAGGGCGAGGTCCTGACCACCGAGGAAGAGACCAGGACTTCCCGATGGGTACCCAGAACCCTAACGTGCGCCCGCACGTCCAGGCCCGTATTGCGGGCAACAAGCACCCGAACCGGGGCCACCGCACCGGCGGGCTGCTCCACGACAACTCCCGCCACACACCGCCCGTTTCACGGTGATCGGCAACCACCTCGCCCAGCACGGCGAACTCTCGCTGCTCGCCATCGGGCTCGGCACCCGCCTCCAGTCGCTGCCGAAGGGCGCGCCGGCCGACATCAAGACCCTCACCGCCCGGTTCCCCGAGGGGGTCGCCCGTATCGCCGTCGCCCTGTGCGAGCTGGAGGCCCACGGCTACCTGCGCCGCGAACGCGTCCGTACCCCCGCGGGCCGGATCGTCACCCGCACGACCTCGTGCAACCAGCCGGCTGCGCCCGCCATCGCACCGAGGAACTCGCCCCGGCCCCCACCAACCGTCCGGCGGTGCCGGAACCGCAGCGGCAGGAGCGGCAGAAGGCGTGCGCGGGCGGGGAGGGCGCGCAGCACGGGACCCGCCGGAAGCGGGAGCCCCGCGAGCCGCAAGCCGCTCCCGGACGTGCCGCGCCCCGCGTACCCCGCCCCCGCGCTCCTCCAGGCCGCCACCGATCTCCTCGCGGACCTGCGCCGCCACGGCTCCCACCTGCTGCTCTCCGCCGCCGACACGGCCCACCTGGCACCCGGAGTCGCCGCCTGGCTGGAGCGGGACGTCACCCCCACCGCCGTACGCCACGCCCTGACCACCGACCTGCCGCCCGAAGGCGTCCGCCGCCCTCCTGGCACACCGCCTCACCGCCCAGCTCCCGCCCCCGCCCCCTTCCGCGCCCCGGCCGAGGACCCGCCCGCCCACTACGGGATGCGCAACTGCGACGGCTGCGAGCGCGGCTTCCGCGCCCCCGAATCCGAAGCCCGCTGCCGCGACTGCCGAACCAATCCTCAGGAGGCCGCCTAGCATGAACGTGACGATCCTTGCCCCTGGGCACAGACGACGAGGAGCGAGCGCCATGACCATCGCACCTGACGACACGTACCAGGGCGCCTCTCACCCGTACCGGGCCATGCGCGACTTCGTTCAGTCCACGGGCGACACGCTGCCGGGCACATTCGAGATCACCAAGGAGGGGATCGTCCACGACCTGACGTCGCCCAGCGGTCGGCACGAGCTGACCACACTGCGGCTCCGGAAACGCCTGGAGAAGGTCATGCCGGAGGAGCTCGTGGCCCATACGGGTGAGCCCGATGTGGAAGACGAGCCCGAAGGCGTCATGCGCCGACCCGACGTCATGGTGATCGCCGAAGAGGACATGGACATCGAGGGAACCTTCGACGCCCGTACGCTCATCGCGGCCATCGAAGTCGTCTCCCGGTCCAATCCGCGGAACGACTGGGTGGGCAAGATGCGCGACTACCCGCTGCTCGGCATTCCCGTCTACGCGATCTTCGACCCCCGTACCGGCAGTGGCGCTGTCCTCACCGACATCCACCCCACTCCGGACGGCCCCCGTTACGCCACGCGCAAGGACTTCGTCTACGGCGAGGACGTCACCATCGGGGAATGGACCATCGCCACGAGCGGCCTGCCGCGCTACCAGGACGACGGTGCGGAAGAGACCGGGGCCGCTGAGGCCGCCGGAGCTGCTGGGGCCGCCGAGTCCTCAGAGGCGTGATCCGGAAACGGAGGAATCGCTTTCGGTCACCTTCGTCCGGTCCACCCCTCCCGGCTTGACCCGCCCCCCCGGCGTCTCCGCGATCGTGCTCGTACAGATCGTGGCGAAGAGTGATCGTGAGGTTGCACATGGCTGTGTCCAGACCGGAGACGCGTCAGTTCGAGGCGTTCATGACGAACCTGTCGTACGCCAGGCGCATGGTCAAGGCGGGCGGGATGCTGACGCCCTTCCGGTCGCCCACGGTCGACATCGACGACTTCTACCGGGCCGCCTGGGTCCAGGCCGTCGCCGCCATCGATCACTGGCTGCACGAGGAGGTCCTGCGCCGGGTCGCCGAACTGGCCGCCAGGGACAGCCCCGAGACGCCGTACCAGCTCAGGGTGTACGAACTCCCGCTGCACCGGGTCGAAGCGGTACGGCGGGGCGAGGTCACCCTCTCCGAGGCCGTCGTGGAGCACCTGCGCGACAAGCTCGCCGCACAGGCGCTCCAGCACCCCGGGAAAATCGCCGAAGTGCTCAGGCTCGTCACGGAGAAGAAGGTCTGGTACGAGGCGGCGGGGTGCATCAACAAGGAGTTCTTCCAGGGGCGTACGTCGCTCAACGAGAAGACGCTCCGCAGCCGTTACCTGGAGATCACCCAGCGCCGCAACAAGATCGCCCACGACGCCGACCTCATCGACGGCGACCTGAAGCAGCGCCGCTCCATCGACGAGGCCGATGTCACGGACGCCATCGACTGGATCGAGCGGATCGCCCTGGCCCTCGCCCACGTCCTCGACGACGAGAGCTGACGGACTCGCCCGTACCCCGGGCGGCTCGCGCCCCGCGTGGCCGGCTCTGTCCTGCCCGGCCCCCCCGGGCGCTGCCCGTACTCCGGCGGGTCAGGCGTCCTGGCGCGGGCCGCCGTATCGGAGCCGCTCGACGAGGGCGAGGAAGAGGAAGAGGTTCGGGATCTCCTTGACCGGCATCCTCGCCCAGAACAGCTTCTTGCCGTGCTTGCGCAGCACCAGCGTTCCCTGGGCGATCTCGACCTTCTCGATCTCCGGCCAGGTCAGGCTGCCCTTTGCCGTGGCCACACCGTTCAGGTTCACCGAGAGGCCCCCGTAGGTCAGGGTCCGGCCCTGCTCCAGCCCGGCGAGCAGCCCGGGCAGCTGCGTCCGGGTGATCTCCTGCTGGAGCGCCGGGCCCCAGCGCTCGGGCTGGGCGTAGAAGTCGGTCACCTTGAGCGTCGTACCGTGCTCGCGGTAGAGCGTGTAGACGTAGGTGGTCCCGACGTAGATGCCGTTCGCGTACCGCTCGGTGATCTCCTGAAGCGCCGTCATCGAGTCCCAGCGGAAGACGGATACCTCGCCGTTCTTTCCCACCTCGGCCAGGCCGTGCTCGAAAAGGTGCAGCCGGCGGGCAGCCTGCTTGCGCGAGAGATTGGGCGTTTTGAAGGCGAGCCAGAAGAAGTAGGCGCCCAGGGGAGGAAGGAGCAGGGAGACGGTTCCCATGAACAGGAGGCCGACCATCCGCACCGTGCCGATGCGCTTCGGCAGGAACGTCTCCCGCAACTGCCCAAGGCATTCGGTGCCCGGGGGCGCCGCCTCAGGGGCTGTCGTCTGCCAGGGGACCTGCTGTGCGGTGGGTCCTGCCATGAGCCGTGCTCCTCGCCGTAGTGATCAGAGATTCGGCGATCATTCTGCGGTCGGGGCCGACGCCCGCACACGGTGGGGCCTCTCGGCGGACACCGGAACCGGCAGGTGGGGCGACGGTCGTGTGCGGAACTCCCGGTCAAAACCCGACATCACGTGGCTGAAGGACCCCCGCCCTCGCTCGTTCCCTGGGCAGTGAGGTGGACGTACCGGAGGGCGAGGTCGAGCAGAGGCCGCCCGGTCAGCCCTCGACCGCGTACGGGACGAAGTCGGCCCACGCGGCGGGTGCGAAGCTCAGGCGGGGCGCGCGACGTCCTTCGAGTCGCGGACGTGGAGGGTATCGGGGGCGGGGTGGGCGGGACGCGGGAGAAGCGGGCGCCCAAGCCGCTGCCCGCCGTGCCGCGCCCCGCCTTCCCCGCCCCCGAGTTGCTCCGGGCCGCCGCCGGCCTCCTCGCGGGCTTGTGCCGCCACGACCCCTTGCTGTTCCTCTCCGCCCGCGACACGGCCCACCTGGCCCCCGGCGTCGCCGCCTGGCTGGAGCGGGACGTCAGCCCCGCCGCCGTACGCCACGCCCTGACCACCGACCTGCCGCCCGAGGGACTACGGCGGCCCGCCGCCTTCCTGGCCCGCCGCCTGACCGCCCGGCTCCCACACCCGCCCCCGTTCCGCGCACCGTCGACAGTCTCACCGGAACCCGTCGTCACCAAGGTGCGTAACTGCAACGGCTGCGAGCGCGGCTTCCGGGCCCCGACCGCTGCCGCGACTGCCGAGCCGATCGCGAGGAGACCGCCTAGGACGTATGTGAGATGTGGCTACAACGCCTGACGTATCAGGGTGAGTTGGACGGTAGCTCCGTAGCGGACGGCGAGTTTTTCGTACGATCCCGTGACGGTCGCCCCATCGTCGGTATCGGCGGCAACAGTCGCTCCAGCCGCACCCACTGTTCGACCGTCAGATCGCCACGAGCCATTCCGAGATCGTTTCAGATCTTGCTCAACGCCTCGGCACGCGTCCTAACCCTGCGTCGGGTTGCTGTGCAGCTTGCGCCGTTCCCGGCGGTTGGGGTGGCGGATGACCACTCCCGCCATGCCGCCGGATCCAGTGAGCCGGATCAGTGGAGTTCCCGGGAGCCGGTCGGGAGTGGTCTTGTCCGTCAGGTCGCCGACGCCGGGATCCATGCCGCTGGTGTCTGCGGCCCAGCCGTCGGGGATGATGATCGTGACACCAGCTGTCTCCCCGTACGCCTCCACCGCGACCTCCGTGAGGCGGCACTCGACCCGGGTGAAGTCAACCTTCACACCCCCCAGGCCTCCGTGAGCGATCACGTGCCCGGGAACCTCCCAGCGCCCGGGGCCTCGAGACGCGCCGTACATGCCGCCCTTGAGTACCAGCGGCGGCAGGTTCTCAGCGGAATTCAGCCTCGGCAAGTCGGCGGTCAGGACGGCCAACTCGGCGTAAGTCTTGGACTTCAGCGCCTGCTCCAGGCGCGAATCCAGCTCATCGAGGTCGATTCGCCCCTCGGCTGCCGCATCGCGCAGCTGCTCCACCACTGCTTCCCGGTCGTCGTGAGAGGCGCGGAGCTCTCCTGACGGAGCAGGGCGCGGAAAAGGCTCCGGAGGCTGGGTAGTCATGGCCGCAAGGATAAGAGGGTCTTCGAATTTGATGGGGGTGCGGCGGTGACGGTCGGGCTCGCCGGTCACGCTGTGTGAGGCAGTGGGGGTGCGGGCGTCCCGGACGCAAGTCGCCCGCGGGCCTTCGTGATCATGGTTGTTCTCTAGGCAACCGATCACGAAACCCCACGGGCTTGGACATCGACGATACCGGGATCAACGAGGCGGCGACGCGACTTCTGGGGCTGGAGGGGGTGAGTGTGATCAAGGTCAAGGACGACGGATCGGGCGGTTCGGCGGTGTACGTCGTCACGGCCGAGGACTCCGCCCGGGCCTGCCCCTCGTGCGGGGTCTTCGCCACCAGGCTGAAGGACTACCGCACCACCCGGCCCAGGCACCTGCCCTGCGGTGGGCGCCCGGTGAGTATCCAGTGGCGGAAAGCACGCTGGCACTGCACCGAACCCGCCTGCGGGCGCGGTTCGTTCACCGAGGCGATACGCGCGGTGCCGGCCGGGATGCGGACCACTGCCGCCCTGCGCCAGGCGGCGGGGGCCGCGGTCTGCGACGGCTCTCGCACCGTCGTGCAGGCCGGCCGCGACCTGCACCTGAGCTGGCCCATCGTGCAGCGATGCTTCGAGGACCACGCCGCGAAGGTCCTGCCCGAGACCCCGCCCGCGACCTCGGCGATCGGGATCGACGAAACCCGGCGGGGCAAACCGGTATGGAAACAGAACCCGGACACGGAGAAGTGGGAACTCGTCGCGGACGCCTGGCACATCGGCTTCGTCGACGCGATCGGCGGACGCGGCCTGTTCGGCCAGGTCGAGGGCCGTAACTCGGCGTCGGTCGCCGACTGGCTCAGCGCCCAGCCCGCCGCCTGGCGTGAGCAGGTCCGCCACGTCGCCATCGACCTGTGCTCCACCTTCCGCGCCGCCGTTCACCGCGCCCTGCCGCACGCGGCCGTGGTCGTCGACTGCTTCCACATCGTGCAACTCGCCCAGCGCCACCTCGCCGACCTGCGCCGCCGCCTCACCTGGAAACAGCACGGCCGCCGGGCCCGCAAGGGCGACGGCATCTACACCGTCCGCAAACTCCTGCGCCGCAACAAGGAAAACCCCACCGAAGAACAACTCTCCCTCCTCAAGGCCGAGTTGGAGTACATGGGCACCTACGGCCGGCAGATCTACGCAGCCTGGCAGGCCAAGGAACTCCTGCGTGGCCTCCTCCATCTGGCCGTCAGCCGCACCCACGTCACCCCCGACCGCTCCGCGATCTCCGCCGCCCGCCACCGCTTCCTCGCCCACGTCGCCGACCACGCCCACCTGCCCGAAATCGTCACCCTCGCCGAGACCGTCGAGCAGTGGTGGGACGGCATCGAGACCTACCTGGTCACCGGAATCACCAACGCCGCCTCCGAAGGCAACAACCGCCTCATCAAGCTCGAAGCGCGCAACGCCTTCGGCTTCAGGAACCGCGAGAACCAACGCCTGCGCTCACGCTGTGCAACAACTCGCCGGAGCCGACGGGAGGCGCACCCCCACTAAATTCGAAGACCCGGATAAGCAGCCGGCGGACTGAGCGGACTGGGACCGCACATCTCCAACACTGCCTAGAGCAGGCTGAGTGCCCGCATCGCATCGCGTTCGATGCGCGAGAGCTCGTGGAGGAGGGAGCCGGCCTGCATGAGGTCGGAGATGCGTGAGCAGGAGCGGCAGATCCGGTCGAGGATCTGGTCGGCCGTCTCGGTCCACTTGAGGGGCCGGGCCTCGTCGTTCCAGACCTTGGTCCAGTTGTCGAGTGCAGTCTTGAGGTCCCGGGCCGTTGTTGGTCCCGCGTTCACCGGAATCTCCCCACATGCCTGGAACTCTTGCCGTGGGGGAGCCGTCTTACCCGCTGCAAGCCGCCCAGGGCCGATGGCCGGCCCGTAGGACCCGGCTCAGTCCGTAAGGAGACATACATGAAGTCCTGGCGTTCCCGTATCGCCGCCGCTGTCGTGGTCGGCACCGCAGTCGTCACCATTCCGCTGACCGCGGGCTCGGCGTCCGCCGCCGATCCCGACGGCTTCAACCTGGTCGGTGGGTTCAGGGATCACCACATATGTCAGGTGGAGGGGAAGGCCCTCCTCGACGAGGGGTTGTACAGGGAGTTCCAGTGCCGTTGGAACGCCCCGTACTGGGAGGTGTGGGTCCGCTGAGCGGTCCTCACCCGATGAACGCACTGTTCGGCAAGGGCGTGCTGTCCGTGGGCTGCGCGGCTGACGACGGACGGTGACCGGCCCGGGGAAGCGGGGGCCGGTCAGCCGTCCGGTCACCGCTCTCCGGCCGGTACCCGAGGCCGGGCCCGGCCGCTGCCTGCACCGAGCCGTTCACGCATGGATCACGAGCTGCGGGGCCGTTCAGCTGAAGGGAACGGCGTCCGTCGGGGAGGTGTGCCAGTTGGTGACGATCGGGTCCTCGACAGTAATGGTGCCGACCGGCAGGGACACCGGGTTGGGGTCGTCGTCACCGACGCCGACGATGATGCTGTCCAGTTCCTTGCCACCGTTTCCGTTGGTGCTCTTCGGGTTCACCCCGGCGTAGGCGGTGGTACTGCCACTCAGCGTGATCTGCTCGCCGACGGACTGCTCCGCGGGACCCGCCTGGGTGCCGTCGGAACCGAACGCCACGGTCGGAAGCGCGGCCGGCAGGACACAGGTGATCCCCGACTTCGCCTTCGCGATGATCAGGATGTATCCGCCGGCCTGGGTCTCGGACTTGGTGCTCCAGGAGATGTCGTTGGCGCCGCAGCTCTGCCCGACCGGCTCCCGCTCGCCGTTGCCGGTGTCGGCGCCGGAGCCGGCTCCGTCCTCGGTTCCCTTGCCCGTCTCGTCGGAGCCCTTGTCGGTGCCCTGACCGCTGCCCGCGGTCGACGAGCCGGACGGGGTGGCCGCATCGCCGGCCGGAGTGGCGGACGAAGAACCCTGCGCGGCGCCGGTGTCCGTGGCCGATTCCTGGCACGCCGTCATCAGCATGGTGCCGGCCACGAGGGCTGCGGAGACGAGTAAGGCCTTGCGACGGTTGCCGGACATGAGATCCCCTTGGTGATCAGTGGTTGAGGCCGAAGCGGTTTCGGCTTCTCGGTGCTCGCTCAATCACTATGAAGGGGCTGCGGGCCGAAGGGATCCCGGCGTCTTCGTTCCAGGACAACGCTGTCACGGACCGGTGACATGATCACGGAGTGGACCCTGGCAGGGAAGAGAGCGAGTACGCGGAGCCGTCCTGGCCATCGCCCGTGTGCTCGACGACGAGGAGTGACGGGCCCCTGGCGAACGGGCGGCCCGCCCCTGCCGGTGTGCGGCGGGGGCGGGCACGCGTCGTGCGTGAGCGAAGCCTCCCGGCCACGGCCCGTGAACGGGTCCGGCCACAGGACTGCCGCTACGGGGTGGGGCCGGGAATCCGCAGGCTGCTCTTTCCGTTGACGGTGGGATCCTTCGTGTTCTGGAGCGCGTCGAGAATGGCCAAGCCCTGGCTCACCAGGCCCGCAGCCATCTGATTGACGCCCTCGGTGCCGTTGAGGACGGTGAGGCTGGCGCCCGACATACCGCGGGCGGCCGCTTCGGCGAGGGTCGGCAGGTTCTCCACCACACGGTTGGCGGCGATCAGTTCCTGGTTGCCGTCGCGCAGCGAGAGGGCGCGGGCGGTGTTCGCGTCGGCCTGGGCCTGCGCGAGGGTGCGCTCGGTGTAGGCGTTGCCGTCCGCCTCGAACTTGGCCCTGTCCCGGGCGGCTTCGGCCAGGGTGCGCTGGCGGTACGCCTCGGCGTCCGCCGGGCGCCTGACCTCTCCTTCGAGGCGCTGGGCCGCCAGTTCGGCCTGGCGCTTGGCGAGCGCGGTCTGTTCCTCGATGACCTCATGGGACGCCGTGGCCTGAGCGAGCGGGCCGGCCTGGGCGGCGCGGGCGTTGGACTGCTCGGTCTCGGCGAGGAAACCGGCCCGCTTGATCGCGGTGTCCCGCTCGTACTCCGCCTTGAGGGCGGCCGCCTGCTGTTCGCGTTCGGTCGCCTCCTGGTCGGCCTTGGCCCGGGCGATGCGCGCCTGGCTGGCGACCGCGGCGGCGTGCGGAGCGGAGAGATTGTTGATGTATCCGGTGGCGTCCTCGATCTCCTGGATCTGGAGCGCGTCGACGACGATGCCGAGTTTCTCCATCTCGCTGTGACTGCCCGCCATCACTTCCTGGGCGACCCGGTTGCGTTCCCGGATGATCTGTTCGACGGTCAGTCCGCCGACGATGGACCTGAGGTGTCCGGCGAAGATCCGGCCGACGAGCTCCTCCATCCGTTCCTGTTCGGAGAGGAAGCGGCGGGCCGCGTTGGCGATCGAGACCGCGTCGTCACCGACCTTGAACACGCAGACCGCGCGCACGCTCAGCCGGATGCCCTGCTGGGTGACGCAGTCCTCCGCGATCTCCGCTTCCCGCAGTGCCAGGGACAGCATGCGGGCCTTCTGCTTCACAGGCAGTACGAAACTGCCGTGACCTGTGACGATACGGAACTGCGTCGCCTGCGCCTGCCGTTTCGTACCGGATATGAGCATGGCCTCATTGGGTGCGGGGACCTGCCAGAACAGCATGAGGGAACTCCCGTCGAGCAGCGGGACGCAACGCGCTTTTTCCAGCCCTTTGCAGGACCGTTCAGGACGGCAGCGGCTCGACGATCACCGAGCGCGCCGAGATGGAGTCGACGACGAGGACCCGTGCGTCTCTTGCGAGGGGGGTGTTGGTGCGCGACCACGCCGCGTAGGTCTCCGAGCCCCCGCGCACAGCCACCAAGACCTCACCCGGTCCGTCCGGAGGAATGCCCACGGTGATTCTTCCGATCGCTCCGACCGGACTCTGGGAGGACTCGTCAGCGCTGGGCATGGGCCCTCTCGCCGGGCATACGTCTCGTGATCACAGGCGATCACCTCCGGCCCTGTCGTCGATCGGGAGCGGCCACGACACACGAGCCGACGGCGACGATTCTCTCGATGTCTTCACGGTACTCCCGACCCCTGCCGGGCGGGAGCGCGGCGTCAGTACCCGCCGCCGCTCTGCTTGGCCTTGCCGGTGACGCCGCTGCCGGACGTGTCGAGTACGTACCGGGCTCCACCGAAGGCGGTGGAGCCCTGACCGTTCGTGTCACCGGCCTTTGTGGCGCCCGCGAAGTAGTACAGGGTGTGCCCGTTGTACGTGATCTGCTTCTCGCCGCCGCTCCGGCCGGTGGTCCCCAGCAGATCCGCCTTCGCGCCCTTTTGGCGGTCGGCGTACCGGTCACGGTCACGGGCGGCCACGCGGCGGCACAGGTACCGGTGCAGGTGGACTTGGTGGAGGTGTCGGACTCGAAGAGGTAAAGGGCGCGGCCCCGACCGTCGACGAGGCCGGTACCCGGAGGGGAGGAGGCGCCGGCCACGGTTCCCGCCGTACCCGGCGCCGGCGGGGAGCCGCCGATGGACTGCGACGGGGACGAGGAAGAGCCCCCGCTGCTGTTCGAGCAGCCTCTGGCGGTGTCGGCGAACAGCCCGACCACTGCCACGACAGCGGCTTTCCCGGCAAGCTCCGCGCTGGGTTTCATCCGAGGGAACTCCTTGCACCGGAGCGTTGGCCCGTCCGTGCGGGGTCAGGAGAACCATTGAGGCAGAAAATCGTGCCCGCGGCGCGTCGGGCGACGCCGTCCGGGTGCCCCGGGGAGGGGATGCGGGCCGTGGTGGGGCGTTCGACGAGGGAAGGCCGCATAATCCGGATGGCCCGCGGGTTCGCCTTCTCCGCGCCTGCCGGCCCCGCGCCGGGTAGGGCAGCGGCCCCCCGGCTCCGCCGGCGGAGGGAGGGAGGGGGCCACCGGCCCGGACCACGGGACCGGGTGACGGACGCCCTGGACAGGGGCGAGGAAGGCCGGACGCCTCATAGGGTGGAACCCATGACGGAACTGCCCTCCCCCAGCTCTCGGCCGGGGGACCCCCCCTCTCGCTCCGCCCGGCGGCTGCTGCTGGTGCACGCCCACCCGGACGACGAGTCGATCAACAACGGCGCCACCATGGCCCGCTACGCGGCCGAGGGCGCGCATGTGACCCTGGTCACCTGCACGCTCGGTGAGCGCGGCGAGGTCATCCCGCCCGAGCTGGCCCACCTGAGCGGTGCCGCCCTCGGGCAGCACCGGATGGGTGAGCTGGCCGAGGCGATGCGCGCCCTCGGCGTCGACGACTTCCGGCTGCTCGGCGGCGCCGGGCGCTACAGCGACTCCGGGATGACGGGCCTGCCCGACAACGACGACCCCGGCTGCTTCTGGCAGGCCGACGTCGACCGGGCCGCCGGCCTGCTCGCCGAGGTGATCGTCGAGGTGCGGCCCCAGGTGCTCGTCACGTACGACGACGGCGGCGGCTACGGGCACCCCGACCACATCCAGGCGCACCGCGTCGCCATGCGTGCCGTCGAACTCGCCGCCCGGGACGGGTGGGACATCCCCAAGGTCTACTGGAACCGGGTGCCCCGCTCCGTCGCCGAGGCCGCCTTCGCGCGACTGGACGACGACCTGTCCGGGCTGCCGTTCGACAAGGCGGGCGAGGTGGGTGACGTACCCGGAGTCGTCGACGACGACCTGGTCACCACCGAGATCGACGGCACCGCCCACGCCGCCGCCAAAGCCGCCGCGATGCGCGCCCACGCCACCCAGATCACCGTGGCCGAGCCGTACGCGCCGTACTTCGCGCTCTCCAACGAGCTCGCGCAGCCGCTGTTCACGACCGAGTACTACGAGTTGGTGCGCGGTACGCGGGCCCCCGGCAGCCGGGAGGGCGACCTCTTCGCCGGGGTGGGGGCCGAGACCGGGGCCGAGGGTGGAGCGGGGGAGGCGCCATGAGCAGGCGGACGACCGGGAGGGGGCCGACGCCGACGCTGGCTCAGCCGCTGCGGCTGCCCTCCGGCGGACGGATCGCCGCCTGTGGGGGGCTGTTCCTGCTCGGCGCCGTGGTGGGTGTGGCCGGGACGCTGGTGCAGCCCGCGTGGTTCCCGGGCGGGCTGCTGCTCGCCCTCGCCGCCGAGGCCGGACTCTGCCTGGGTGGGGCGCTCGCGCTGCGCAGCCGCGCCGGGGCCGCGTCGGCCGCCGGTGGCTGGGTGCTCGTCGTCATCCTGCTCACCGCCAGCCGTCCGGAAGGCGACTTCTTGTTCGCCGCGGGAGCCGGCTCGTACCTCTTCCTGCTCGGCGGCATCGCCGTCGCTGTGATGTGCGCCACCCTCGCACCGGGGCGGCAACCGGACGGTGCTCCTGTCCGACTTGGGAAGTGACGTACTACTTCGCCGCGGTGCGCGCGTGCGGGTCCGGTGCGGGTTTCCGCCACGGTCCGGCGATACGGGTCGGATGCGGCCAGTATGGTGGTGCGCGCGCCGCTGAGCCTCCCCGAACTCTCGGCTCCGGTCGAGTTGGGGGAGACCCCACCGTGAGGTCGTGACGGGCGGCGGAGCCAACCGGGAGAACCTGCCTTGAGTCGTGAAACTGACACCCCGTCCACCGGGCCCAACGGGCGCGGCGGAGCCGCATACCCGTCGGGCACCCCGCCCTACGGAATTCCGGCGGTTCCGGGTGAGGCGGCGGCCGCGGGCCGACCTGCCGCGCGGCCGGACGAACAGCGCCCGGGCGGCCCGCGTTCGGGCGGCCCGCGTTCGGACGAACGCAAGACCGAGACCACACTGACGACCAGAATCCGGATCAACATCCCCGGTTCCCGGCCCATTCCGCCGGTCGTCGTGCGCAAGACCGTCAAGGACGGCGAGGGGACGGGCGACAGCGACACCCAGGGCGGGGCCAAGGCCCAGGCTCCGGCCCCGGCGCCGGGTGCCCCCAGGGCACTGGGTGCCGGCCCCGGCACCGCTTCCGGTCCCGGTGCCGTCGAGCCTTCCGCCGCGGCCGCTCCGGGGGGCCCGCGGCCCGCCCCGCAGCAGCCGGTTCCGCAGCAGGCGGCCCCGGCGGAGAAGCCGGCCAGCGACTGGTTCGCGCCGCGCAAGTCCGGTGCGGGCAAGGGCGCTACGGGCGGCGGCTCCGGCAACGGGGCGGGTGCGGCGGGTGGTTCGGGTCCCGCGGGCGGCGCCTCGGGAGCTTCCGGCCCGCCCGGTGCTTCCGGTGGCGGTGCGCGTCCGGGGGGCGGACGTCCGGCCGGTGTGGTCGGCGGTATGAGCGTGACGGGCGGCGGCTCCCGGCCCGGCGGCTCCGGTGCTCCTGGTGGTCCCGGTGGCACGAACGGTTCCGCACCGGGCGGCGGCAACGGCTCCGGGCT
This sequence comes from Streptomyces incanus, assembly GCF_042656345.1. NCBI lineage: Bacteria > Bacillati > Actinomycetota > Actinomycetes > Kitasatosporales > Streptomycetaceae > Streptomyces > Streptomyces incanus. Next base: position 144,275 of record NZ_JBHSPC010000073.1, on the reverse strand, counting down.
CTCCGGCGCGACCGGCGGGCCGGTCGCGCCCGGACACGGCGGTGGCACCGGTTCCTTCGACGTGACCGAGGCGCTGGCCGCCGGCCCGCTCGGCAGTGGCGGTACGCGTCCGGGCGCGGGCCCGGGTGCGGGTGGGAGCGGTGGCGGCGAGCCGCGCTTCGACGACCTGCCGTTCTTCACGGACGGAGACCTCGAAGCGCGGAACGGCCAGGCGGAGCACCCCGGTCGGCCCGGTCCGCCCAGCCAGTCGCCGTACGGCGATCAGCGCGGACCCGGTGGTCCTGCCGGTCCCGGTGGTCCCACGACCGGACCGGTCACCGGTCGGACCGGCCCGCTGGGCCTGCCGCCCGGCGGTGGCCCGCGCGGCCCCGGCGGCGGCCCCCACCCCGGTGGCGGGCTGAGCGATGACACCGCGAGCCTCACCCCGCAGTTCCCCGCCCCGGAACCCGGCTCCCCGGGCTACGGAGCCCGCCACGACAACGTCTCCGGGCACACCGTCACCAGCGGCATCCCGGTCGTACCGGCGAGCGCCTCCTTCGACGCGGACTTCGCGGCCGCCGGCTCCGGCACGCGCACGCCGCTCAGGCCGCCCGAACCGGCCACCCCGTCCCCGGCGGCCTCCTCGAAGGCGCCGAAGAAGAAGGGCCGCAGCAAGCTGCCCCTGCTCGGCGGCGCCGTGATCCTGCTCGTCGGTGTCGCCTACGGCGCCGGCCTGCTGATGAACCACTCCGACGTGCCCAAGGGCACCACCGTGCTCGGCGTCGACATCGGCGGCGGCACCCGCGACGAGGCCGTGAAGACGCTCGACAGGGCCCTCGCCGACCGGCTGGAGAAGCCGCTCAAGCTGGCCGTCGGCGACAAGACCGTCGAGCTGGAGCCGGACAAGGCCGGACTCCAGCTCGACACCGACGCCACCATCGGCGCGGCGGCCCGGAGCGACTACAACCCGGTCTCCGTCATCGGCTCCCTCTTCGGCGACAGCCGCGTCGTCGACCCCGTCATCCCCGTCGACGAGGAGAAGCTGCACGCCGCCCTGGAGGCCGCGGGCGGCGGCTCGGGCAACGACGGCACGATCACGTTCGAGTCCGGCAAGGCCGTCGCCGTCTACGGCAAGCCCGGCGCGGGCATCGACGTCGACAAGTCGGCCAAGGTGGTCGAGGCGGCGTACAGGACCCAGGTGGAGACCGGCTCCTCGTCCACGGTGACGGTCCCGACCACCGCTCAGGAACCCTCGGTGTCCAAGGCCGAGGTCGACCGGATGATGAAGGAGTACGCCGAGCCGGCGATGTCGGCCAACGTGACCGTGCAGACCGACGCGGAGCACTCGGTGCCGATGAGTCCGCAGAATTCGCTGTGGAAGTTCCTCAGGGTGGAGGCCGTCGACGGCAAGCTGGTCGACAAGCCCGACCTGAAGGCCCTGGAGGAGCTTTACGGCCAGGCATTCGACGGTGTGCTCATCACCCGGGGCAACGGTGAGAAGACACCTGTCACTCCCCAGGACGTCTACGGCGCCCTCCGCCAGGTTCTGACAAGCACGACCAACCGGGTCGCGGTCATCGAGACGAACCCGAGCTGAACCGGGGCCGGCCTGTCGTCCTGACCCCCGCATGACATCCGTTACGCGGGGGTCAGGACGGTCCGCACGGCCCTTCGGACGCCGTACGGGTCACGAGGGCCCCATGAGTACAGCGACGAAAGCCGTCTACGCCTCCGTCGCCCCGGTCGACGACGGGGGAGGCGTCGGCCGGGGGGAAGCGCCCGGAGAACGTCGGGCGACAGGTGATCAAGATCCTGTGGGCCGGCCTCCGGCCGGTCCGTCCGAGCGCGCCCGTCGTCGAGACGGCTGCCGCCCCGCGCCGTGAACTGCCCGGCGTGCAGCCGGTCCTCCTCACCATCTTCGGCCGCCCAGGCCATCCGCGGGGCGCCGTGGAAGCCGGTGCCGACGCCTTCCGGGTCAAGGACGCCCCCGTCGCCCGTCGCCCCGTCGCCCGACTCGCCGCCGCGGTCCGCACGGCGCCGGAAGGGGAGCGGGGCATCGGCCCCACGCTCGCCGCCGCGGCTCTCGCCGACGGCGCCAACCCCCTCACCGACCGCGAACGCGAGAACCTGCGCGCCGCCGGCGGCTCCACCGACGCGGGACCGGCCCTCTCCCCGCGCCTCTCCCAGGGCACGGTCCGCAGCCACCCACCGCCATCCAGGAACCGGCCGCCCGCGACCGCCTCTCCACCGCCATCCAGGAACCGGCCGTCCGCACCCGCACGACCGCACGGAGGCGGCCCGGGCGGCCCGTGAGAAGGGCCGGCCGCAGTCCGGGAGCCGGGCCCGGGTCAGGGCCGCGCCGGCCCGGACCGGGTCGGCGCGGCCGTGCTCCGTTCGCCCGGGATGTCAAGGCGTCCGGCTCAGATGTCCCCCTGCCGCACCGTGCACAGCGCCCAGATCATGACGCCGGAGAGGGCGATCATCACGACCGACCAGACCGGGAAGTACGGCAGGGACATGAAGTTGGCGACCATGATGAGCCCACCGATCGCCACACCGGCCGCCCGTGCCCACATACCGGCCTGGAACAGCCCCACGCCGATGACCACGGCCACCACGCCCAGGACCAGATGGATCCAGCCCCAGGACGTGAGGTCGAACTTGAAGACGTAGTTCTGCGTGGCGACGAAGACGCTGTCCTCGGCGATCCCCGAGATGCCCCGGACGATGTTCAGGATTCCGGCGAGCACCAGCATGACGCCGCCGAAGACGGTCAGTCCGCCGGCCCACTCGCGCTTGGCGGAGGACGGGTGCGCATGTGCCTGTGCCTGTGTGTGATGAGCGTGAGCCGAAGCCATCGCGCTGCCCCTTTCGTTCGTCGTAGAGGTTCGTCGTACCGGTGTGTGCGGTCAATGGGTGTGCCCCGCGCCGTGGCCGCTCAGCATTAGTTCCTTGGCCCGGTCGAACTCCTCGTCGGTGAGGTCGCCGCGCGAGCGGATCTCGGACAGCCGGTGCAGTTCGTCGGCGGTGCCGGCCTGGCCGCCGTGCCCCGTCGCGGTCTCCCTGATGTAGCTGTCGAACGCCTCCTGCCGCGCACGGGCCTGCGCGATCTCCCGCCGGCCCATGTTCCGGCCGCGGGCCACGACGTAGACGAACACGCCGACGAACGGCAGCACGATGACGAAGACCAGCCACCCGGTCTTGGCCCAGCCGCCCAGCTCGTCGTCCCGGAAGAGGTCGGCGACGACCCGGAACAGCAGTACGAACCACATGACCCACAGGAACAGCAGCAGCATCGTCCAGAAGGCCCCGAGCAGCGGATAGTCGTACGCGAGGGAGGTCACGGAGCTCATGGCTCTCCTCCGTTCGGCGCGGGTGGCGCGTGCCGTACCAGGCTGCCCCGGCCGCGTCCGTACGGCCTCACCCCTGACGGGTGATCCCGGACGGGCCGGGGCGCGGTGAGCTGGAGAGCGGACGTACGCCGAAGCCAGGAGGGTGGATCATGACCGCACCGAGCGCCGCCACCGCGGCCCTCTCACCGGCCGAGCGGATCGACCACGGCCGGGCGACCCGCAAACGCGTCCCCCGTTCGGTGCACGGACTGTTCGCCCCCGGCTCCGGCCGCTTCGACCCGGTCGACGTGCTCGCGCGCCAGTCGGCCACGCGGGTGCCCGAACTGGTCCCGATCCGGTACGGGCGCATGCTGGAGTCGCCGTTCCGGTTCTACCGGGGCGCCGCCTCGATCATGGCCGCGGACCTGGCGACGCTGCCGCACACCGGACTCGAGGTGCAGCTGTGCGGCGACGCCCATCTGCTGAACTTCCGGCTGCTGGCCTCGCCGGAACGGCACCTCGTCTTCGACATCAACGACTTCGACGAGACCTTCCCCGGCCCCTTCGAATGGGACGTCAAACGGCTCGCCGCCAGTCTCGTCATCGCGGGCCGTGCCAACGGCTTCTCCGCGCGGGAGCAGAACAAGGCGGTCATCGCCTGCGTCCGCGCGTACCGCGCACGGATGCGGAGCTTCGCCGGCATGCGCACCCTGGACGTCTGGTACGCCCAGGACGACGTCGACCGGATGCGCGAACTCCTCGACTCCTCCGTGGACCCGTCCGTCCGGCGCCGCACCGAATGGGCCGCCGCGAAGGCCCGCACCCACACCTACCTCCAGGCCATCGACCGGCTCACCCGGGTCACCCCCGAAGGCCGGCGGATCACCCCGGACCCGCCCCTGATCATTCCCCTACGGGACCTGCTGGCCGACACGCCCGGCCGCAACGAGGAGACCGAACTGCGCACCATCGTCGAGAGCTACGTGGGCACCCTCTCCTCCGAGCGCCGGCACCTGTTCCGCCGCTACCGGATCGCGGACACGGCACGCAAGGTGGTCGGCGTCGGCAGCGTCGGCACCCGCTGCTGGATCCTGCTCCTGCTCGGCCGCGACGACGACGATCCGCTGCTGCTCCAGGCCAAGGAGGCGCAGGAGTCGGTGCTCGCGCCGTACACGGACGGCGAACGCTTCGACAACCAGGGCCGCCGCGTGGTGACCGGGCAGCGCCTGATCCAGACATCCAGCGACATCTTCCTCGGCTGGACCCACGTCCTGGGCCTGGACGGCAGGGAACGGGACTTCTACGTGCGCCAGCTCCGGGACTGGAAGGGCATCGCCCGCCCGGAGACCATGGACCCCCGCATGCTCGCCCTCTTCGGGGGCTGGTGCGGAGGCAGCCTCGCCCGCGCCCACGCCCGCTCCGGCGATCCCGTCGCGATCTCCGCCTACCTGGGCACCGGCGACCGTTTCGATCGCGCCCTCCCCGGCTTCGCCCAGGCCTACGCCGACCGCAACGAACGGGACTTCAAGAAGCTCAAGGCCGCCGTACGCTCGGGGCGGATCACCGCGGAGAGCCTCTGACGTCGTCAGGCCGCTCACCGGCGTGCCGGGCGTCGGGTGTCACCCGGGAGGACGGCGTCCCGCCGGGTGGTGCGGCCGGTCAAGGCGCCGGAACGCGCGGGGCGGGGACGGCGGCTCCGCCGGACCGGGTGGTCACCCCGCCTCGACGGGGCGCTTCGCGGGCTTCCGCCTCCGCGGAGATCGCCGGGTGCCCCGGACCGGAACGTGAAGCCCGTGCTCGCTTGTGCGCCCCTCGGCGGGACACGACCCCCGGGAGCCGGGCTTCACCTGGGGGCCGGGCGCATCTCGACCACACGCAGGCCCAGCGAGCGCAGGCGGGCCAGCAGCCCGTACAGATGCGCCTCGTCGACGACATGACCGAACAGCACGGTCTGACCCCACATCACGACATGGTCCAGCTCGGGGAAGGTCTTGGTCAGCGCCTCCGACATGTGCCCGTCGACGCGGATCTCGTAGTGCATGCGGCTCTCCTCCCCTCCCACGGCTCGAGTGCAGGCGGCAGACCGCCCCTGCCCTGCGATCGTCCACCCCGGGCGGCCGTATGCCCTCACCCGGGGCAGGTGAGGGAGGGCGGGGGCGGCGCGGCGCGGGTGAGGTGCGGCGGGGCTCACAGCAGCCGCAGGGCGTGGGCCCGGCGTACGGCGTCGGCGCGGCGGTTGACGTCGAGCTTCCGGTAGACGTTCTTGAGGTGGGTCTTCACCGTGTTGACCGACACGTACAGGTCGGCGGCGATCTCCTCGGTCGTCATCATCCGGGCCAGCCGCCGCAGCACGTCCCGCTCCCGGCCGCTCAGCTCCTCCACCGGTTCCTCCACCGACTCCTCCACGCCGGGCGGCGGCACGTCCGCGGACCCGGTGACGAGCCAGCCCGCGGCCAGGCCCCGCAGCGGGTCCGTGTCCAGCAGCGGCCCGATCCACGGCCCCGACTCCACGAAGGGGCGCCGCAGACGCGGGTGCCGGGCGACGCGCAGCGCCACCCCGAGCCACCGGCGGGCGGTGACCGGGTCTCCCGCCAGGTGGCCGCTTTGGGCCCGTACGAGCGCGGCCCGCACGGACACCCCGGGGCCGGTCCGGCCCGCGCCGTGCAGCGCGTCGAGCAGGTCGGCCGCCGCGCCGGGGTCGCTGCCCGCCGCGAGCTGCATCCTGGCGGCCTCCACGGCGCAGGCCGGCTGGTCGAGGGGCACCTCGCGGAGCACTGCGACGGCCTCCTCCGGCTGCCCCTCGGCCAGGCGCGCGGAGGCGGTCACCAGCGCCATGTGGCCCCGCAGCCAGGGGGAGGGCGCCTCCGCGGTGGCGCCGGGGGGCGGGGCGGCGGCGACCGCCCGGAGCGCGGCGTGCGCGTCGCCCCGCGCCAGCATCAGCCGGGCCGTGGTGACGGCCCGCACCGCGACGACCACCGGGTCGACCGAGGGGGCCGAGGCGTGCGGGGCGTGCGGGGCGGAAGCCGGTGCGGGGCGCGACGCCGAGGGCAGCGCCGACCGCGGCCCGGACTCCGCGGGCGCGGCCGCCTCGTCGAGGAGTCCCTGGGCCCGGTCCAGCTCGTCGCGGTCGACCGCCACCGCCGCCAGCACCAGCCGCTCCAGACCGGTTCCGGGCGGGCCGGGGAGGCTGTACCGCGCGATCTCGGCCAGCGCCTGGGACGCCTTGCGCTCCGCCCGGCCCGGCCAGCCGTTGAGCTGGTCGAGCAGCGCGAGCTGGGCCAGAGCGTCCTCCCTGGGCAGCGCCGTCGACGCCCCGCCGGGACCCGCCACGGCCGCGGTCAGAACCGTCCGGGCGTCCTCGAAACGGCCTGCCCACAGCCGGGCCGAGCCCAGATGCGCCAGCAGCAGCGCGGTCAGCTCGGGATGCCGGTCCAGCAGCTCGGCGGGCACGGCACCGCGCAGCTCCCCGGTCAGCCGGACGGCCCGTTCCGCGCGCGCCGGCGCCCCTGTCAGCCGGGCGGCGAACACCTCGAGCAGCGCCCAGCACAGCCGCGCGGCCTCCCGGTCGTCCTCCGGGCTCTCGTAGCCCTCCCGGTCCGGGATGCCGCCGGCCAGCAGCTTTCCGGCCCGCTCCAGACGGACCGGGCCCCGTTCCAGGTCGCCGCGGGCGAGGTCGCGAGCCGCCCGTACGAGTTCCGGCGCGGGGCCGGTGACCCCGGGCGGCATGCGGGAGAACAGCTCGTCCAGACCGGCCGAGCGCAACCCGGCGAACAGCTGGCCGACGGCCAGATCGCCGACCAGGGCGCCGGCGGCGAACTCCCAGTCACCGGCGGCGGCGCCGTGGACGAGCGTTTCCGGAAGGAACCCCGCGGCCTTCAGCCAGCGCGCCGCCCGCCTGTGGAGCTCCGGCGCCAGACCGGGGCGCCGCACCTCCAGATGCGCCCGCAGGATCTCCCCGAAGAGAGGGTGCAGCCGGTACCAGGAGTGCCCGAGATGCTGCACGAAGGCGTTGCGGTGGTGCAGCGAGTCCAGCACGGCCCCGGCGTCGAAGCGCCCGGTCAGCGCGTTCGCCAGGCCGGGGCAGAACCGCTCCAGGACGCTGACCCGCAGCAGCAGGTCCTGCGTACCGGGCGGCTGGATGTCCAGCACCTCCGCCAGCAGGAAGTCGGCCACCGTGCTCTGCCCGGCCTCGAACTCCTTCAGATACGTCTCCGGGTCGGGGCTCTCCCGCGCGGCCAGCGCGCACAGCCGCAGTCCGGCGGCCCATCCCCGGGTACGGTCCACGAGGGCGTCCGTGACGGTCGCGGGCAGGGACAGACCGTGCCGGCCGAGGAGTTCACCGGCCTCCCGCGCGGTGAACGCCAGCTCCGCGTCCCGGATCTCCGTCAGCTCCCCGGCGGCCCGGTAGCGGTGCAGCGGAAGCAGCGGTTCCGTACGGGACGCCACGACCAGGCGCAGGCCCGGCCCCGCGTGCCGCAGGACGAAGTCCAGCTGGGCGGCCGTGTCCGGCGCGGCGACCCGGTCGAACTCGTCGAGCACGAGGACGGCCGGCCCTCGCGCCGTCATCGGGCCGCTCAGCTCCGCGGCCAGCCGGTTCAGCAGCGTCTCGTCCACCCGGCCCGGGTCGGCGGGCGAGCCCACCGCCGCGGGCACCGGCACCCCGGCGGCGCGCAGCGCCTGCAGGACGTACGCCCAGAACACGCCGGGGCGCAGCTCCTCCGCGTCGGTGGTGAACCAGGCCACGGGCCGTTCGAGACCGGCCGCCCAGTCCGCGACGAGCAGGGTCTTCCCGGCGCCGGCCGCTCCGTTGACGATCGTCAGGGGAGTGGAGAGGGCGCTGTCGAGATGCCGGGTCAGGCGCTCCCGCCGCAGGAAGGTGACGGGCCTCGGGGGAATGGCGTACCGGGTCCGCAGGAACGGGTCCCCCCGGGGATCGACCCCGGAATGCCCGGAAGCGCCGCCCGATTCCGGCTCCGGCTCCGGGACGTTGCCGATGGTCACCGCGCTCACCGCCCGCCGTCCGTGTCCGCCGTCCGTGTCCGCCGTCCGCGTCTGCCGTCCGCGTCACGCGCAGTGCTTCACCCCACCAGCATCCCAGCCTCCCCCCGGTCCCGCGCGGCGCGGCGGTACCGGCCCGGGGCATCCGCGGGGTCGTGTACCGCCGAGGGGTGCACAAGCGAGCACGGGCTTCACGTTCCGGTCCGGGGCACCCGGCGATCTCCGCGGAGGCGGAAGCCCGCGAAGCGCCCCGTCGAGGCGGGGTGACCACCCGGTCCGGCGGAGCCGCCGTCCCCGCCCCGCGCGTTCCGGCGCCTTGACCGGCCGCACCACCCGGCGGGACGCCGTCCTCCGCGGCCGTACGAAAGCGACGCTGCCCGGACCGGACCAGGTCCGGGCAGCGCCGCTTCCCGCGCAGGCGTACGCGTGTGTGCGGCTCGCTCAGTGAGCGGCGACGACCGCTACGGGCTCGTCGGCACCCTCCGCCCGGGCGCTCAGCTCCTTCGTTTCCTCGGCGCGGCTCTTGATGCAGACGAAGGCGGCCACGGCACCGACGACGCACAGGATGCCGGTGACGGTGACGGCGGCGTGCAGACCGTTGACGAACGCCTGGCCGCTGCCCTCGATGACGGCGGCCCTGATCTCCGCCGACATGTCGCCGGAGACCGGGGCGATACCCATCGTGACGGCGTCCTCGGCCTGCTCCAGACCGTGCGCCATGCCCGTCGGGACACCCGCGCGGGTCAGCTCACCGAACAGCGAGGAACCGACCTTGCCGGCGATCACGGTGACCAGCACCGAGGTACCGAGGGCACCACCGATCTGCAGCATGGTGGACTGCAGGCCGGAGGCCACACCGCCGTCCCTGACGGGCGCGTTGCCGATGATCGTGGCGGCGGTGGCGGGCAGCACGATGCCGACGCCCAGGCCCATCGCGAGGAACGGCGGCCACATCGTCGCGTAGGACGAGTCGACGCTCCACGACAGCATGCCGAACATGGCGGCGCCCGAGAGGGCCAGGCCCAGCGGAATCGTGACGCGCGCGCCGAAGCGGGCGGTCAGCTGGGAACCGGCCGGAGAGGCGAACAGCGACGCGAGCGACATCGGAAGCGTGCTGATACCGGCCTCGACCGGCGTGTAACCCCGCACGTTCTGCAGGTACAGCATGATGAAGAAGATGCCGCCGAGCATCACGAAGAAGTTCAGCAGGGTCATGACCGCACCGGTGGTCAGCGAGCGGTTGCGGAACAGACGCATCGGCAGCAGCGGGTGCTCCTGCCGGGTCTCGTACCAGCCGAAGACGACCAGCAGCGCCAGACCCAGGACGATGGCGCCGAGGGTTCCGGCGGAGGTCCAGCCCCACGTCTCGCCCTTGACGATGCCGAAGACGAGCGCGACCATGCCCGCCGCCAGCAGGACGACGCCGGGGATGTCGAAGCGGTGGCGGCCGGTGGAGTTCTTGGACTCGGCGAGGACCACCGCGCTGAACACCAGCGCGACGAGGCCGATCGGCACGTTCAGGTAGAAGACCGACTCCCAGTTGACGCGCTCGACGAGCAGACCGCCGATGATCGGGCCCAGCGACGTCGACACGGCCGAGACCATGCCCCAGATGCCCACCGCGAGGGCGAACCTCTTCGGCGGGAAGACGGCGCGCAGGATGCCCAGGGTGTTGGGCATCAGGATGCCGCCCGCCAGACCCTGCAGGGCACGGAAGACGATGACGCCCTCGATGCTGCCGACCAGGCCGATGGCGACCGAGGTGACGATGAACCCGCCGATGCCGACGAGGTAGTGGAAGCGTCGGCCGAACCGGTCACCGAGCTTGCCGCCGAGGATCATCGAGGCGGCGAGTGCGATCAGGTAGGAGTTGGTGACCCACTGCAGTTCCGCGGTGCTGGCACCGAGGTCCTTGCCGATCGCCGGGTTGGCGATGGCGACGACGGAGCCGTCGAGCTGCACCATGAGCAGGCCGAACGACACGGCGACCAGCGCCAGCCAGGGATTGGCCCGGAAACGCTCGAACTTCGACCGGGCGGCCGTGTCGGGAGCGGAGTGATCCACGGGTGTGGACGCCATGAAAGGAGCCGTTTCTTTCTCAAGGGGGACGAACGAACCGCACGGCGGGGCCGGGATGCGGCAGCCGGCCCGCAACGTCCGCCCGGCCGGTCAAGGGCAGGGCGGGACGCACGGGGCCGTGCACAGGGCTGCCCGGGAAGGACTGCCTTCGGAAAAGGGGGAGGGGGCGGATGCGCGGAACGCCGAACGAGCGCTCACCGCGGGAGCCCGCGCGATGCGCCGGCCCGTGACGCTCTCGTCAGAGAGCTGCCGGGTGAAGGTGCCGGGTCAGCAGTTTCAGCGCGCCGACAGCGGAACCGAGCGCGTCCAGCTCGCCGTCGGTGAGGGACAGCATCGCCCGGCCGAGGTGGCTCTCCTCGAGGGCGGTGACCTCGGCGATCCGCTGCCGCGAGGACTCCGTGAGGTGGAGATGGGCGATCCGCTTGTCGACGCCGTCCTGCCGGCGCTCCAGCTCTCCCCGCTCGGTGAGCTGGGAGACCAGTGCGCTGACGTTGTTCGGCTTCATCAGCAGCGCCTCGGCCGCCTCACGGACCGTGGCGCCCTCGCGCCGAGCGACGAACCGCAGCAGTGCCAGCTGCCCCTCGGGCGGCTTCGGGTGCGGGTACTCGCTCGCCACCCGCCGCTCCAGGGCCCGGTGCAGCACGGGAAGGCACGCCGCGAGCTCGGAGCTCACGTGTGCGACGCGCTGTTCGGAGGCACTGCTGGTGGACACCCGTGGATATTAGGTATCTAAAGATACCCATGTCAAGCAAGGTGTGGAGTGGGCCTCACCGAGAGTGCACGGCGGGGCTTTCGGCGGTGCGGCGGGGCTTGCGGGGGCGCGACGGGGCCGGCGGGGCTTGCGGGGCGAGCCTCAGTTGAGCAGTGCCCGTGCCGCTCGGGCCTCGCCGCGGATCCGGTCCGCCGCCGGCTCGTCCACCGCGGCCACCACCTCGGCGTACGCCTCCAGCTCGTCCGCGCCGTCGAGGAACTCGCCGCGCCGCACCAGCAACCGGGCCCGTTCGTACCGCAGCTTCGCCGGCCGGGAGGGGAGCAGCAGGGACAGGTCCAGCGCCCACAGCGCCACGTCCGACCGCTCCGGGCGCACCTCGGCCCACGCCCGGATGTTGTTCAGGATGCGCAGCACGACGTCCAGCGGATCGGCCGGTGCCAGCATCGACGGGTTCAGCGGCGCCCCCGTCGCCCCGGCGACCAGCAGCTCCGTATCGGCCCCGGTCAGCACCCGGCCGCCCTCGAAGGGATCGACGAGCACCTGCCGCTCCGGGGTCGCCTCGTCCCGCGGGTCCGGCTTCGCCGCCTGCTTCGCGTCCGCCGTCGCGCCGGCCTCGCCGAGGCCGACCACGAAGTGGCCGGGCAGCCCGACCCCGAACACCGGCGCCCCCGCCCGTCGGGCGACCTCCAGCCACACCACCGACAGCAGGATCGGCAGCCCGCGCCGGCGCCGCAGCACCTCGTGCAGCAGCGACGACTCCAGGCGCTGGTAGTCGCCCGGGGTGCCGTGGAAGCCGCACCGCTCGCCCAGCAGCTCCCGCAGCGCCGACGCCCACGCGCGCGGGGTCCCGGGCCGGTAGGGGAGGCGGCCGGCCAGCGCGTCCAGCTCGATCTGCGCGGCGTCGATGCCGGCCTCGTCCAGCGTGCCGTCCGCCGCCGCACCGATCAGCAGGCACAGCGTGGCCAGATCCGGCCGCTCGGACCGGGCCTCCTCGGAGAACCGCCGCCGCAGCTCGGCGGAGCGTTCCGGGGGCGGGGGCTGGGGGGAGCGCATGACCGGTTCGTGCCCTCTCACGGCGACCCGTCACCGGCCGGAGCCGATGACCGGGGCGCGCGGTAGTGGTGGTACGCGTGGTGCGCGGCGAAGCCCATCCTGTCGTACAGGGCACGTGCCGCCGCGTTGTCCTCCTCGACCTGGAGCCAGGCGGCCGACGCACCCTCGTCGAGCGCCCGCCGGGCCAGCGCGGCCATCACGGCGGTCGCGAGCCCGCGCCGCCGCAGCGCCGGATCCACCTCGACGGCGGCGAAACCGGCCCACCGGCCGTCCACGACACACCGCCCGATCGCGGCAGGAGCGGCGTCTGCCGGAGCACCGCCCTCGGGTCCACCGTCCCCCGCCCGCACGGTCGCGAACCACACCGACGGGCCGCTGCCCAGCACCTTCAAGGCGACCTCGCTCACGCCCCGGCGCCGGTAGCGCGCGAGCCACGCCTCGTCGGCCTCCCGGGACAGCAGGACGTCCACCCCGGCCGGTTCGCCGCCGGACGGCTCCGGTCCCGCGTCGGCGATCGACGCGAGCCCGCCGACCCACAGTTCGGCGGTCACCTCCCGCACCCAGCCCCGCCGCTCCAGCTCCGCGCCCAGCACCTCCTGCGTGCCCTCGGCGCCGGTCGCCGTCTGCACGTAGGCGGGCAGCCCGCGCTCGGCGTACCAACGGCGTACGGCCGTCAGCGCCTCGTCCAGCGGCACGCCCGGGTCGCCGAGCGGCAGCACCGAGTTGGCCCGGCGGGTGAAGCCCACCCGCGGCCCGGCCACCGCCCCCCACGGACGCTCCCCCGGAGCCGAACGCCCGGGGGGACCCCCATCGCGCGGCCCCTCCCCGGCTGCCGCCCTCAGCTCCCACTCGCCCAGCCGCTCGCTCTCCACGGGCTGCCACGCCCGCGCGGCGACCCGCGCCAGCTCCTCGTAGGAGGCGGCCGGACCGCGCCGGCGGGCCGGTGCGGCCGGAATCACCTTGCCCGCGACCAGCGCGGATTCCCGGACGAGGACGCTCTCGCCGTTCTTCCGTGTGATCCGCAGCACACCGCTGTCCCATGATGTGAGAACTCCGACCACGTCGGTGAACTTCCCACCCGGGGAGCCATGTTCGATCAAGCTCCGTACGGAGACCCGTTTACCCACGTCAGCAGTGGTGATGCGGACCTCGAGACGCCCGGCGGCGGAGATTTCCACAGGTCGGTACACCCCTCCTGTTCGGATCATGCCCAAGAACGGAGATACTAGGGGCGGGCATCGACGACGCCGCGCTCCCGCGCGCCAGGCGGCGGAGCCTGAGGAGGCCCGCCGGCGCCCTACCGAGGAGGAACGACAGCGTGACCTACGTCATCGCGCAGCCTTGTGTCGACGTGAAGGACAAGGCGTGCATCGAGGAGTGCCCGGTCGACTGCATCTACGAGGGCCAGCGGTCCTTGTACATCCACCCGGACGAATGCGTCGACTGCGGCGCCTGTGAACCGGTCTGCCCGGTCGAGGCCATCTTCTACGAGGACGACACTCCCGAGGAGTGGAAGGACTACTACAAGGCCAACGTCGAGTTCTTCGACGACCTAGGCTCACCCGGCGGTGCCAGCAAGCTCGGGCTGATCGAGCGCGACCACCCGTTCATCGCCGCGCTGCCGCCGCAGGCGTAAGCACCCGGGCGGCCCGGAAGCGGCCCGCGCCCGCGCCGCCTCGGTCCCGTACGGCCTGATCCCCCCTGATCGGAGCCGCACGGGACCGAGGCGTTTGCCGTACCAGAAAGTGAGCGAGAACCCGTGTCCGCAGTCTCCGACCGCCTTCCCACCTTCCCCTGGGACAAGCTCGAGCCGTACAAGAAGACAGCCGCCGCGCACCCCGACGGCATCGTCGACCTCTCCGTCGGCACCCCCGTCGACCCGGTCCCCGAGCCGATCCGGAAGGCCCTGATCGCCGCCGCGGACTCCCCGGGCTATCCCACGGTCTGGGGTACCCCGGAACTGCGTGACGCGCTCACCCGCTGGGTGGAGCGCCGCCTGGGCGCCCGCGAGGTCACCCACCGCCATGTGTTGCCGGTCGTCGGCTCCAAGGAACTGGTCGCCTGGCTGCCCACCCAGCTGGGGCTCGGCCCCGGCGACCGGGTGGCCTACCCGCGCCTGGCCTATCCGACGTACGAGGTCGGCGCCCGCCTGGCCCGCGCGGAGTACGAGGCGTACGACGACCCGACTGAGCTGGACCCGACGGGCCTGAAGCTCCTCTGGCTGAACTCCCCGTCCAACCCCACGGGCCGGGTGCTCCCCAAGGCGGAGCTGACCCGCATCGTCGCCTGGGCCCGCGAGCACGGCGTCCTGGTCTTCTCCGACGAGTGCTACCTCGAACTGGGCTGGGACGCCGACCCGGTCTCGGTGCTGCACCCGGACGTCAACGGCGGCTCGTACGACGGCATCGTCGCCGTGCACTCGCTGTCCAAGCGGTCCAACCTCGCGGGCTACCGCGCCGCCTTCCTGGCCGGCGACCCGGCCGTCCTCGGCCCGCTGCTGCAGATCCGCAAGCACGGCGGCATGATGACCTCGGCGCCCACCCAGGCGGCCGTGGTGGCGGCCCTGGGCGACGACGAGCACGTCCGGGTCCAGCGCGAGCGCTACACGGCCCGCCGCACCGCGCTGCGGATGGCCCTCCTGGGGCACGGCTTCCGCATCGAGCACAGCGAGGGCGGGCTCTACCTGTGGGCCACCCGCGACGAGTCCTGCTGGGACACCGTCGCCCGCCTCGCCGAGCTCGGCATTCTGGTCGCACCGGGCGACTTCTACGGCCCGGCCGGCGAGCGGTTCGTACGCGTCGCCCTCACCGCCACGGACGAGCGGGTACGGGCGGCGGTGGAACGCCTGAAGGCGTGACGCGGGGCAGCCGCGCGTACGCCGACGGGGCCCAGGTTCTTCCTGGGCCCCGTCGGCGTACGTACGGTCCGGTCCGGGCCGGCCCGGGTGGACCTGGATCCCCGTGGACCCGGATCCGGGCGGGTCAGCCGAGCGGCAGGGCCGTGGCCGGGAGGGTCCGGGCGGTCGGCACGCCGTCCAGGTGGACGGCGTCGGTCGGCAGCGTGCCCTCGGCGGCCTGGACCGCCACCGGCGCGGCCTGCCCGAGTGCCCGGCCGCGGGTGCCGCCCGCGGTCTTGGTGACGGCGTGCGTCGCGTCGTCCACGGTGCCGGGCGCGCCGGCCTGGTCCAGGGCGGTCAGGCCGCCGACGTTCGGAGTGGCCGGCAGCTCGGGGGCCGCAGTGGCGGAACCGGTCGCACCGACCCCGGCGGCCGCTCCGGCGGCGACGAGCAGCGCGGCACGGGCGATCCGACGGGTCAGGGGGAGGGACATGGTGCTCCTTCGGCGGGAGAGAACGGTGAACGTCCAGCCGGACCCGGTGGCTGGTCTCACGTCGATCTGGTTGGTCTCCGGTGATCGGTCTCCGGGTCCGGACGCAGTGACTACCGCTCGAAGGCCGGGAAGGTTGCGGTGGGACGACGTAAAGAGTTGGCAACGCGTCGCATTATCGACTGCGCCGAAAAGCGGACGAACGGTACGCCGCTCGACGGGCTGCGGAACGGTTACAGCGCCTCAGCCCCAAGGAGTACGCCGAACTGGGGGCGAGGACGCGTGAACCCGCTCACACCGTCAACGAACCCACCCTCAGGGCAACCCCTGAGGGTGGGTCATCGGGCAACCGTGCGGGTGGCTGTGCGGTCTACCGCGCGGTCGTGATCCGGACCGCGCCCGCACCGCCGTCCGCGCCTTCGGAGTTCTTGCCGTCCTCGTCGCCCCCACCGTCGAGCGGGGTCCACCGGCCGCCGTCGTCCCCGGCGGCCCACTCCTGCCCCGCGTACGACACCCGCTCTATGTGCAGCTCGGAGGCGTTGGCCACGGCCCAGTGCGCCAGTTGCCAGCCCTGGGCCCTGGCCTTCCGGCCCGGGTCCGCCTCGGTGGACACCGGCAGCGTCATGGTCCGCCCGACGGCGTCGGCGTCGGAGCCGGGGTCGCCGTTTCCGGGAGCGGAGGGCGGGGGACTCGCCGCGTCGCCGACCTCGGCTCCGGCCGGTTCCAGGGCGTCCCGCCCGAAGTCCCGGGCCAGCGCGTCACGTACCGCGTCCGTCCCCGACGCGCGGGTCGCAACCGGACGACCGTCACAGGTCAGCGTGGCCTCCGAGGCGCCGGTGAGAGCGGCGGCCAGCAGGGTGGCGTCCGGCTCGTGCTTGGCGTACGCCTGCGGGAAGCCGCTGAGCTGCACCCGCTGGGCGGCGACGGTGAGCGGAAGCCGGGTGTACCCCGGCACCTCCTTCAGGCCGTCGTAGAACTTCCCCGCCGAGTACGCCGGGTCCATGATCTCCTTCGGCGTGCCCCAGCCCTGCGAGGGCCGCTGCTGGAAGAGGCCGAGCGAGTCACGGTCCCCGTAGTCGATGTTGCGCAGCGCCGACTCCTGGAGGGCCGTCGCCAGCGCGATCGTCACGGCCCGCTCAGGCAGGTCGCGCGTGGTGCCCGCGGCGGCGATCGTCGCCGCGTTCACCGCCTGCTCGGGCGTGAACTCGTACGTGGCCCCGTCGTCCTTGCCGGACACGACCCGGCAGCCCGGCCCGCTCGTCCCGCCGCCCGTGTCGTACTGGACCACCAGGTAGCCGGCGACCCCGAGAAGTACCACGGAGGCCGCTCCGAAGCGGAAGAAGCGGCCCCGACGCTTGGAAGGAAGTGGTGGCTCTGACACGCGTAACAAGGTACTGGAGAGTAGGAGGTGTGTGTGCCGGGTGTGGACAGTGGGCCCGGACCAGCGCGTTAGGGTCGTGGGCATGGCCGACACCCCGCTTGACCTCACTCTGGACGCGGCACGCCTGACCGCGCAGCTCGTCGACTTCCCCTCCGTCAGCGGCACCGAGAAGCCGCTCGCGGACGCGATCGAATCCGTCCTGCGCACCCTGCCGCACCTCACGGTCGACCGGTACGGCAACAACGTCGTGGCCCGTACGCACCTGGGGCGCGAGGAGCGCGTGATCCTCGCCGGTCACATCGACACGGTCCCGATCGCGGACAACGTCCCCTCCCGGCTCGACGCGGACGGCGTGCTGTGGGGCTGCGGCACCTGCGACATGAAGGCGGGCGTGGCCGTCCAGCTGCGCCTCGCGGCCACCGTCCCCGCCCCCAACCGGGACCTCACCTTCGTCTTCTACGACAACGAGGAGGTCGACGCGGACCTCAACGGCCTCAAGCACGTCGCCGAACAGCACCCCGACTGGCTGGAGGGCGACTTCGCGGTGCTCCTCGAGCCCTCCGACGGCCAGGTCGAGGGCGGCTGCCAGGGCACGCTCCGGGTGCTGCTGAAGACCACCGGCGAGCGCGCCCACTCCGCGCGGAGCTGGATGGGCTCCAACGCCATCCACGCGGCGTCCCCCATCCTCGCCCGCCTCGCCTCCTACGAGCCGCGCTACCCGGTGATCGACGGCCTGGAGTACCGCGAGGGCCTGAACGCGGTGGGCATCTCCGGGGGCGTCGCCGGCAACGTCATCCCCGACGAGTGCGTCGTCACCGTCAACTTCCGCTACGCCCCTGATCGCTCCGAGGCCGAAGCCCTCGCCCATGTCCGCGAGGTCTTCGCGGACTGCGGCGTGAGCGAGTTCGTCGTCGACGACCACAGCGGCGCGGCCCTGCCCGGGCTGTCCCACCCGGCCGCGGCCGCCTTCATCGAGGCGGTCGGCGGCACTCCCCAGCCCAAGTACGGCTGGACGGACGTCTCCCGCTTCTCGGCACTCGGCGTCCCGGCGGTCAACTACGGCCCCGGCAACCCGCACCTGGCGCACAAGCGGGACGAACGCGTCGAGACGGCGAAGGTCCTCGCGGGGGAGGAGCGGCTGCGGTCCTGGCTGACCGCGTGAGCGCGCCACCCCTGTGGGGCGTTTGGAACGCTGCCCCGCGGACATGCTGACGTCCCCCAGACGTAACCCGCGTGGATCTACGCTGAGGTGGAACGACCTCTCCCCTGGATCTCGGCGATCTTCCGAGCAGGGGAGACCGCGAACGGAGGGAGCGCATATGGCTACTGGCAACCCCGAGGGCAAGCAGATCCCACCGGAGGAGCAGCGGCTGGGCCCGGTGCTCCGCAGACGGGACCAGGTCCAGGCGAGCACCACGGACCAGCGGCTGCTGGACGGGCGTGCTCCCTCGGACTGGGTGCACACCGACCCGTGGCGGGTGCTGCGCATCCAGTCGGAGTTCATCGAGGGCTTCGGCACGCTCGCCGAGCTGCCGCCCGCCATCAGCGTCTTCGGCTCGGCACGCACACCGGTGGACTCGCCGGAGTACGACGTCGGCGTCCGGCTGGGCAGGGGCCTGGTCGAGGCGAACTTCGCCGTCATCACCGGCGGCGGCCCCGGCGCGATGGAGGCGGCCAACAAGGGCGCCTGCGAGGCCAGCGGCGTCTCGGTCGGCCTCGGCATCGAGCTGCCCTTCGAGCAGGGGCTCAACAGCTACGTCGACATCGGCCTGAACTTCCGGTACTTCTTCGTCCGCAAGCTGATGTTCGTCAAGTACTCGCAGGGCTTCGTCGTCCTGCCCGGCGGCCTCGGCACCCTCGACGAACTCTTCGAGGCGCTGACCCTGGTCCAGACGCAGAAGATCACCCAGTTCCCCATCGTCCTGTTCGGCACCGAGTACTGGGGCGGCCTGGTCGACTGGCTGCGCAGCACGGTCATCGCCCAGGGCAAGGCAGCCGAGAAGGACCTCCTCCTCATCCACGTCACGGACGACGTGGACGAAGCGGTGGCCCTGGTGTCGAAGGAAGCGGGCCGCTGACCCGACGAGCCCCCTGCGCCCCACCCCCACACCCCACCAAGCGGCACACAGGCCGGGATCCTTGTCGGCGGATCCTTCCCGGCCCGACGAGGAGCGTGCGGGCCGGGGGCTTCTCGGCCCGACGAGGGGCGGCCCGGGCCGTGAGGCGCCTGTGATCCAACGAGTGGCGGTCCGGGCCGTGTGGGGCGCCTCTGATCCACCGATCCACCGAGTGGTGCGTGAGTTGGGGCCCTTTCGCCGCGTCGAGTGGCCATGTGGGGTGTGAGGTCGCTTCTTGACGTACCGAGTGGTGCGCGGGCTGGGGCCTTTCCGTCGCACCGGGTGACCGGCTGGGCTCTGGGGTCACTGTCTGACGTACCGAGTCGGGTGGTGGGTGGGCATAGGCCGGGGTCCAGGGGCGGAGCCCCTGGCGGGGTCTGGGGCGGAGCCCCATGCCCGGGGCTCAGGGGCGGCGCCCATGCAATCGGCGTAGGGGCAGAACCGTCACCCCGGGGCGGAGCCCTACGCCAGCCCCCGCCGGGCCACCGCAGGGGCACGGTGGCCCGCGATCGACGCCACCATGTCCAAGACCTGCCGCGTCTCCGCCACCTCGTGCACCCGGTACACCCGCGCCCCCAGCCACGCCGACACCGCAGTGGTCGCCAACGTCCCCAGCACCCGCTCCTTGACCGGCCGGTCCAACGTCTCCCCGACGAAGTCCTTGTTGGACAGCGACACCAGCACCGGCCACCCGGTGGCGACCATCTCGTCCAGCCGCCGCGTCGCCTCGAGACTGTGCCGGGTGTTCTTGCCGAAGTCGTGCCCGGGATCGATCATCACCGACTCCCGCGGCACGCCCAGGGACACGGCACGCTCCGCCAGCCCCAGCGTCCGGTCGAGGATGTCGGCCATCACGTCCTCGTACTCCACCCGGTGCGGACGGGTCCGCGGCAGTGCGCCTCCCGCGTGGGTGCACACCAGCCCGGCGCCGTACCGTGCGGCGACCTCCGCGAGCCGCGGATCGACCCCGCCCCAGGCATCGTTCAGTACATCCGCCCCCGCCTCGCACACGGCCTCGCCGACCTCGTGCCGCCAGGTGTCCACGCTGATCACGACGTCCGGGAAGCGCCGCCGCACCTCGGCGACGAAACCGACCGTGCGCCGCGCCTCCTCCTCGGCGGACACCTCCTCGCCCGGCCCGGCCTTCACCCCGCCGATGTCGATGATCGCGGCGCCCTCGGCCACCGCCTGCTCCACGCGCGTGAGTGCCGGTTCGTCGCGGAAGGTCGCGCCCTGGTCGTAGAAGGAGTCCGGGGTCCGGTTCACGATCGCCATGATCACCGACTCGTGCGGTGCGAATTCCCGCCTGCCCAGCCTGAGCATCCCCAAAGACCTCTCCTCGTCGGTGCGGTCCACCGGCCGTCCCCGGCCGCCTGTGACCCTGACCGTCAGACTCGCATGGCACGATCGGAGCCACACATCCGACTCCGGCTCGATCCAACCCTGGGGACCTCAGCGATGGTTATGTTCTTGTTCCTGGTCGTCGCGCTCGCCGTCGTGGTCGCCGCGGTGACCCTCGCCGTGGTGGGCGGCGGTGAGAGCGGCCCGCTGCCCGACGCGGCCCCCGACCGGCTGAGGGACGCCCTGCCGCTGGACCGCCCGGTCCACCGCGCGGACGTGGACGGCCTTCGCTTCCCCCTCGCCGCCCGCGGCTACCGCATGGCCGACGTGGACGACGTGCTGAGCCGCCTCGGCGCCGAGCTCGCCGAGCGCGACGCCCGGATCGCCGACCTGGAGTCCGCGCTGGCCGGTGCCCGTGCCGTCGCGGCCCACATCGCCCTGGACAAGCCCGCCGCGCGTCGGGAGGGCGACCAGCTGTGACCGGGACAGCCGCCCTCGCAGGTCCGGACGGCGCCCCGCGCTGCCCCTGGGCCCTGTCCACCGAGGACTACATCGCGTACCACGACGAGGAGTGGGGCCGCCCGGTCCACGGGGACGACGCCCTGTTCGAGCGCCTCAGCCTGGAGGCCTTCCAGTCCGGCCTGTCGTGGATCACGATCCTGCGCCGCCGTCCGGGCTTCCGTACCGCCTTCGCCGGCTTCCGGATCGCGGCCGTCGCGGAGTTCACCGACGCCGACCGGGAGCGCCTGCTGGCCGACGCCGGCATCATCCGCAACCGCGCCAAGGTCGACGCGACCCTGGGCAACGCGCGCGTGCTGGCCGGGTGGGCGCCCGGCGACCTGGACGCCCTGATCTGGTCGCACGCACCCGACCCGGCCGGCCGCCCGGCGCCGGTGACCCTCGCCGACGTCCCCGCGATCACCCCCGAGTCGACGGCACTGTCCAAGGCCCTGAAGAAGCAGGGCCTGCGCTTCGTCGGCCCGACCACGGCCTACGCGCTGATGCAGGCCTGCGGCCTGGTCGACGACCACCTGAAGGACTGCGCGGCCCGACGGGCCTGAACCCTCGAAGGCGAGCGGGCCGCTGCGGACCCGCTGTCCCGGAGTCAGCGGCCCCGGTACTTCGGCTTCTCCTTGTTGACGAAGGCCTGCACGGCGATCATGTGGTCCTCGGAGGCACCCGCCCGGGTCTGGAGCTCGTCCTCCTTCTCCAGGGCCTCCTCCAGGGAGTGGGTGAGTCCGTACGCCACCGACTCCTTCAGCGCCGCGTACGCCACCGTCGGCCCCGCGGCCAGCGCCCGCGCCGTCTTCTCCGCCTCCGCGCGCAGCTCGGCGGCCGGGACCAGCCGGTTCGCGATCCCGAGGTCGTACGCCTCCTGGGCCGTGATGCTGCGGGGGAAGAGCAGCAGGTCGGTGGCGCGGCCCGGGCCGACGACCCGTGGCAGCGTCCAGGAGATCCCGGAGTCCGCGGTCAACGCGACCCCGGCGAAGGACGTGTTGAACGCCGCCGTGTCGGCCACGATCCGGTAGTCCGCCGCCAGCGCGAAGCCGAAGCCCGCCCCGGCCGCCACCCCGTTCACCGCGGCGACCACCGGCTTCGCAGCCCCGGCGAGCGCCTTCACGATCGGGTTGTAGTGCTCGCGCACCGTGCTCATCGTGCGCTCGCCACCGCCCTCCCGGTCGGCGACCAGCAGCCCGATGTGTTCCTTGAGGTCCTGCCCGACGCAGAACGCCCGGTCACCGGCGGCGGTCAGCAGTACGGCCCGCACGCCCTCGTCGTCCGCGGCGGCCCGGACCGCGTCCCGGAGAGCGACCTTCGCCGCCACGTTCAGCGCGTTCATCGCCTCCGGGCGGTTCAGCGTGATCGTCGCGAGTCCGTCGCCCACCTCGTAGAGCACGGTGTCGGCCATGGTGTATCCCTCCGCGTCGCGGCTCGTGGACCTACTCGTCAGTACGTCCCTGTGCAGGACAGCATGACGGAGATCCCCGGCGCTGGAGCGGAGCCTGCGTGTGACCTGCGTCAAAGAATTCCGGTCCGATTTTCAACGATGGAGTGGTGTAAGGGGGCGCAGTATCGCAGCCACATCGCCGAATTGAGTGGTTTTGCTCGCGCGCGTTGCCCAAGCGATGCCGACTGATGTTGGTCATCGGGTCCTGGGATGCGGGATAATGGCTTGGAAGCAATGTGTTCGATGCCGGTGGCGTGTGTCCTGCTTCAAGGACCGCAGGTGCCCTTCAGTGGGCCGTCGGCTAGACGGTTGAGCTGGGTTTCAGGAAGGGGAACGAGCATGGCGGCCATGAAGCCGCGGACGGGTGATGGCCCGCTCGAGGTGACCAAGGAGGGGCGGGGCATCGTCATGCGCGTTCCGCTCGAAGGCGGCGGTCGGCTCGTCGTCGAGCTGACCCCGGATGAGGCCGACGCGCTCGGCGACGCCCTCAAGAAGGTCGTCGGCTGACGCGCAAGCGACCATACCCTTTCAGTCGCCCCGGTGCCGCATACGGCACCGGGGCGACTGTTTGTCCAGGTCAGAGCGGTGCCCGGAGGCGCCCACTACCGCTTCACCACGCAGAGCAGCCCGTCACCCACGGGCAGCAGGGACGACACCAGCTCCTGGCTCTCGCGCAGCGCCCGCACCAGTTCCCGCAGCCGCAGCACCTCGGTGGGCTGCGGGCCGGAGTCCACCGTCCGGCCGTTCGCGAAGACCCCTTCGAAGGCGACCAGGCCTCCCGGGCGCAGCAGACGCAACGATTCCGCGAGATAGTCCTGGTACTCGAGCCGGTCCCCGTCGCAGAAGACGAGATCGTAGCCGGAGTCCGCGAGGCGGGGCAGGACGTCCAGTGCCCGCCCGGGGATGAAGCGGGCCCTGTTGGCGGCGAAGCCCGCCGTACGGAAGGCCTGGCGGGCGGACTGCTGGTGCTCCGGCTCCTGGTCGACCGTGGTCAGCACACCGTCCGGCCGCATGCCGTGCAGCAGGTGGATCCCGGAGATGCCGCAGCCGGTGCCGATCTCCGCGACCGCCTTGGCGTCCACGGTGGCCGCGAGCAACCGCAGGGCCGCACCCGTACCGGGCGACACCGAGCGCAGCCCTGCCTCCTGGGCCCGGTCCCGGGCCCAGTGCAGCGCCTCGTCCTCGGCGACATAGGCGTCCGCGAACGCCCAGCTCGTCTGCCGGTTGGCGGTAATGACCCTCTCCTGTCCCCGTGGTTGCCTCGGCGTGACTTTATCCGTTGACACCGGGAACCCACTGATGGGACCGGTCGTTTACAGGGAAGAGCGAACGGCGTGTGCCGTGAAGGGGGTGGGCGTATGGGCGAGGACACCGAGCAAGTGCTGACGCAGGCCCACGAGCCGTGGCAGCCCGCATCATTTTCTCGCAAAACCGCTTATCCGGAGCTAACGGGCGAGGTGGCTATGGTAGGGGCTCCACTGGACACCACCAGAGCCGATAGGGGAGGTGCGGCTGCGCCTGGGGATCGGGGAGGAGTGCTGAGGCGCTTCCTTGGATCGGCGGGTAGGCCGAAATCTGTGAACGACACCGCTGCTGACCACAGCCACGCCGCTGAGCCGGCCCAGACCGCGAGCTTCTCCACCGACGCGGACGGGCCAGCGTGGACTCCGCCCACGTGGGAGGAGATCGTCAGCATGCACAGCGGCCGGGTCTACCGGCTCGCCTACCGCCTCACCGGTAACCAGCACGACGCGGAGGACCTCACCCAGGAGGTCTTCGTCCGCGTCTTCCGCTCGCTGTCGACGTACACGCCGGGCACCTTCGAGGGCTGGCTGCACCGCATCACGACCAACCTCTTCCTGGACATGGTGCGCCGCAAGCAGCGCATCCGTTTCGACTCGCTGGGCGACGACGCGGCCGAGCGGCTCCCCAGCAAGGAGCCCACCCCCCAGCAGGTCTTCAACGACACCCACTTCGACGCGGACGTCCAGCAGGCCCTCGACACGCTCGCGCCCGAGTTCCGCGCCGCGGTCGTCCTCTGTGACATCGAGGGACTGTCGTACGAGGAGATCGCCGCGACCCTCGGCGTCAAGCTCGGCACGGTCCGGTCCCGGATCCACCGCGGGCGCTCCCAGCTGCGCAAGGCCCTCGCTCACCGCTCGCCCCAGGCGCGCACGGAGCGCCGCTCCTTCGCGCCGCGTGTTCCCGCACTGGGAGGAGGGGGCGCGAGCACGTGAGTGGTTCACGTCCGAAACCTGCCGAGGGACACCTCGCAGAGCAGCACCTGGGAGACCGGCTTTCCGCCCTGGTGGACGGAGAGCTCGGTCATGACGCGCGTGAGCGCGTACTGGCGCACATCGCCACCTGTGCGAAGTGCAAGTCGGAGCTGGACGCGCAGCGCCGCCTGAAGAGCGTCTTCGCGAAAGCCGCGCCCCCGCCCCCGTCCGAGAGCTTCCTGGCCCGCCTTCAGGGCCTTCCGGCGGACGGTGACCTCGGCGGCGGCTCGCCACTGGGCGGCGGAGGGCTGCCGGGCGACCCGCCCGTGCGGCTCGGCGGGATGCCCGGCGCCTTCGGGACCGGCAGGCGCGGTGAGCGGTTCGAGTTCGCCTACACGCCCGCCCGGCGCCCCTCCCCCCCTCCGTTCCCGTCCCCGGCGGACCGGGGCTTCCGTGTCCATGACGTCAGGCGGCACGAGCAGGACCGGTCCTCCTCGCGCGGGATGCGGTTCGCCGCCGCGGCGGCGGGGGCGGTGTCCCTCGCGGCGATCGCCCTCGGTGGTGTCGCCACCGTCACACTCACCGACACGGAGGTCCGAGGCTCGGGCAGCGGCAGCAGTGTGACCCCGCTGCGCACCCAGGGCAGCACGGCGGCGACGACGCCCGATTCCCAGCGCCGCCGGGGCTCCACCCCCCCGCAGGGCCAGAGCGCGCGGGGTGACGCCCCGGTCGCCCCGACCCAGGCGTCCGCACCGCTGCTCCCCGGGGTCCCTCCGCCCGCCCCCCGCCACCACAGCCCTCTGGCGGTCACCCCCGTCATGGCCGGCCTGGCCCCGCTGATACCGCCGTTGTCCTTGACGGAGTGGGAGACGACACCGGGGCTCAGGACCCCCGGCGGCTTTCCCACCGCCACCGTCTCGCCGTCCCCGGCCTCCGCGCCCTCCGTCGACGCGACCGCGGCTCCCGCCCCGCCGCTTCCTCCCGCATGATCCGCTGATCGGTGCACCGGCCGGTGCACCGACCCCGTCCGCTGCGCACGGGCGTGCGAACCTGATTGAATCCAGGTGGCGCGCCCAGGCCCATGGAGCCGGGTGCCGGACCAAGAGCTCCGAGGCGCAAAGGCGTACGGAGCCACGGAGTCGAGGATCTGCGGCCAGCTGTGGGGAGAGCATGAACGAGGGGAAGCCCCCGAAGGCGAGCCCATCGGAGGAGCAGGAACAGCCGGCCGAGCCGGGCTGGGAGGGGAACGGGGACTTCGAGCTGGAGCGCCCGGTGCCGTCGGGTGACACGGCCGGTTTCGACGGCCCCGGCGGCGCGGACCTCACCGACGGTACCGGTCCGGCTCCCGCTCCGGTGGACGCACCCGAGGACGCCGACTTCGAACTCGCCCGGCCCGCCGCGGCCCCGGCCGAGACGGGGGGCGACTACGAACTGCACCGGCCCCTGAGCACCGAGGGGACGGGGAGCGGCGTGCCCGCGGAGGGCGTCGAACCCGCAGGAGCCGCCGAGTTTCGCGGGTCCGGCATGACTACGGAGTCCGCCAGGCCCGCTGAGTCCGTCGAGTCCGTCAGGCCTGCCGAGTCCTTTGAGTCCGTCGTACCCGGTTCCTTCGGAGACCGGTCCGAGCAGCCCCGGCCGCTGCATGACCCCGATCCCTACAGCACCCCGCCGTACGGTGAGCCGGGACCCTGGGCGCCCGCGCCCCCGGTTCAGCATCCGGCGGCAACACCCGCGCAGGGCGCGTCGGCTCCAGCCTCGGCACCGCCTCCGGCGCCGGGCACACTGCCGCACGGCATGCCCGTGCCCGGCGCCCCTGTTCACGACGCTTCGAAACCCGCTGCCGCTGCCCCCGTCCCGGCCGTACCCACACCCGGCGTCCCTGGACCCGACGTCCCGGACGCGAGCCACCCCGCACCCGCACCCGCGGTCGAACTCGCGCCCGCGGCTGCATCCGCACCCGTCCTCCCGGCCCCGGGTTCTCCGGCAGTGGATGCCCAGGCGCCGGCCGACCCCTGGCAGCGTTACGACCCCTGGGCCGTCGCCGCGGCGAGTGCCCCGTGGCAGCAGACCGGGGGCGCGGTCGCCACGGAGGACCGGCGGCGCAAGCGGGCCAGGAGGAAGCTCGTCGGCCTCATGCTGCTGGTCGCGCTCCTCTCGGGCAGCGTCGGCGGGATCGTCGGCACCCAGCTGGAGCGCGACGGCGGTGTGGGTGCCGTGGTGAAACTCCCGCAGGCCGAGAAGGAGCCCGCCGGGCGGGAACCCGGAAGCATCGCCGGGATCGCCGCGCAGGCCCTGCCCAGCGTTGTCACCCTGCACGTCAGCGGGGCGGCGTCGGCGGGCACTGGTACCGGATTCGTGCTCGACGGCCGCGGACACATCCTCACCAACGACCACGTCGTGCAACCCGCCGGACGTGACGGCGAGATCACTGTGACCTTCCACAGCGGCGACACCGCCGAGGCCACGGTCGTCGGCCGGGACAGCGGCTACGACCTCGCCGTGGTGAAGGTCAAGGGGGTCAGCGGGCTGACTCCCCTGCCCCTCGGCAACTCGGACAACGTGCAGGTGGGCGATCCCGTCGTCGCCATCGGCGCCCCCTTCGACCTGGCCGGCACGGTCACCGCCGGCATCATCAGCGCGCGCGAACGCCCCATCACGGCGGGCGGTGGACAGGGCGACGGCAGCGACGTGTCGTACGTCGACGCCCTGCAGACCGACGCGCCGATCAACCCCGGCAACTCCGGCGGCCCCCTGCTCGACGCCGAGGGCCGTGTGATCGGCATCAACTCCGCCATCCGCTCCGCCGGCAGCGACAGCGGCGGCGAGGCCGAGGGCGGCCAGGCCGGCTCCATAGGCCTCGGCTTCGCCATCCCGGTCAACCAGGGCAAGCGCGTCGCCGAGGAACTGATCAACACCGGCAGCGCGACCCACCCGGTGATCGGCATCACCCTGGACATGGACTACGCCGGCGACGGCGCACGCGTCGGCACCGGGGGCAGCGACGGCGGGCCCCCGGTCAGCTCCGGCGGGCCCGGGGACAAGGCCGGGATCAAGGCCGGCGATGTCATCACGAAGGTCGACGGGCAGCGTGTCCATTCCGGTGAGGAACTCATCGTCAAGACCCGCGCGCACCGCCCCGGAGACCGACTGGAGCTCACCCTGGAGCGGAACGGCGAGGAGCGGGAGATCTCGCTGGTCCTCGGCTCCTCCGGCGGAGACTAGACAGAGGGCGGCACGAAGGCACGAAGGCACGGAGACGCGGGGGACACGGGAGGCGCGGGAGGCGCGGCGGGCACGGGAAGGCGAACAGCCGGCGAAGACCGTACCCGCCGCGCAGCCAAAGGCGTCGGCACAGTACCGGTCGTACGGGGAGGCCGGGTACCGTGGACCCGGCCCGGACCACGGAAGACCGCACGGACGTACGGACACGTCGACGCACTGACCACCGAGGGCCGAGGGCCGAGGACATCGCAAGGAGCTTCAGGTGTTCAATGACATAGGACCGCTCGAGCTGGTGACGCTCGTCATCCTCGCCGTGCTCGTCTTCGGTCCGGACAAGCTCCCCAAGGTCATCCAGGACGTGACCAGGACGATCCGGAAGATCCGTGAATTCTCGGACAGTGCCAAGCAGGACATCCGCGAGGAACTCGGCCCGGAGTTCAAGGACTTCGAGTTCGAGGACCTCAACCCCAAGACGTTCCTCCGCAAGCAGCTGGACAACGACGACCTGGGGCTCAAGGAGATCCGCAGCGGCTTCGACCTGAAGAAGGAGATGGCCGAGGTCACGGACGCCGTCCATGGCCGCGACCCCGAGTCCTCCGCGGCTTCCTCGGCTTCCTCCGCGGCCCCCTCGGGCGGTCGCCTCGACATGACGAAGAAGCCCGAGAAGGCGGCCGTCGACGACCGTCCGCCCTTCGACGCGGACGCCACCTGAGCCTCGCCCGGCGCAGCCGCAGTCGGGTGCACGGGGGGTGTACGCCCCCGTGTACGTGACGCGTTTCATACTCCGTCAGAGCCCCGTACAGCCCGAACCGGACGTTCACGCGACCGCGCGCCGGGCGGTTTCCCGGGTGCGCGCCCACGAGGTGGCTATGCTGCCCCAGTTGTTGTGCGGTCCGGACGAGTACGCCCGAAGGGGGGCGGGCCGCCCCCGGTCCGACGAGAGCGAGGAGGCGTCCGGGCATGGAGACGACGAGTCGGGCAGTCGGGCAGACGCCGGCCGCGGAGGACGGACGACCGGTCCCCTCCGTCCGGCGTACGGTCGACGGCTACCTGAGCGCGCCCTTCCCGTGGTACGGCCTCGACGAGGCGTTCACGGGGCGGCGCTGGCTGATGCAGGTCGGCACCGCGGCGGACGGGGCCGTCGAGCACGGATCGATCGGGCACGGTGACGAGCCCTCGGTGCGCAGCGAGTACACGGCCCAGAGCGGCCAGGAGGCCAAGGAGAAGTTCGCGGTCGCCGTGACGGTGGCCGCCAACCCGGTGCGCCGCAGCGCGGACGGCACCGGCCTGCTGGAGGCCACCTCCGTGTCCTCCGCGGCCTGGCTCGCCGGAGTGGGGCTGCTGTCGTTCACCTGGCCGGGCCAGATGGACCACTCCCTGCGCGACGACTGGCTGGAGCAGCAGACGGAGACGGCCTGGGTGCTGGCGGACGACCTCGACGGACCGGACTGGTCGACGCTGTCCCTCCCCGTGGACGGGGTACCGACACCGTTCCACTACCGGGAGTCCGAGTTCGGCTGGGTGCTCGCGGGATCGACGCGGGCGGGCGTGCACGTCGGCGCGTACGGCCGGGGCATGAGCGCGTACGGCCTGGGCTTCGCCGTGGTCAAGGACATCACCGCCTACGTGTCCTGAGCGGGGAGCGTACGGCTCGGGGGGAGCAGGCGACCCGGCCCGAGCCGCGGAGCGCACCGCCGTCCCCGTACGGAGAAGGGCGCCGCCCCGAAGGACGGCGCCCCGGCCGGACGCGGCACGGCGGCTCTCAGGGCCCCGTACGGGCGCCTGGAGCGCTCAGAACTTGTTCCGGGGCGTGATGCCCAACGCCAGGCCCGCCAGGCCGCGCTGGCGCCCGCCGAGCTTGCCGGCGATCGAGCGGAGTGCCGAACCCGCGGGGGACTCCGGATCGGACAGGACGACCGGCCTGCCCTCGTCGCCGCCCTCGCGCAGGCGCATGTCGATGGGGATGGAACCGAGCACCGGGACGCCGGCGCCCGTGGTCCGGGTCAGCCCGTCGGCCACCGACTGGCCGCCACCGGTCCCGAAGACATCGACCATCTCGCCGCAGTGCGGGCAGGGCAGACCGGACATGTTCTCGACCACGCCGACGATCTTCTGGTGGGTCTGCACGGCGATGGAGCCCGCCCGCTCGGCCACCTCGGCCGCCGCCTGCTGAGGCGTGGTGACGACCAGGATCTCGGCGTTCGGCACGAGCTGCGCGACCGAGATCGCGATGTCGCCGGTGCCCGGCGGCAGGTCGAGCAGCAGCACGTCCAGGTCGCCCCAGTACACGTCCGCCAGGAACTGCTGCAGCGCGCGGTGCAGCATCGGGCCGCGCCACACCACCGGGGCGTTGCCCGGGGTGAACATGCCGATGGAGATGACCTTCACGCCGTGTGCGGACGGCGGCATGATCATGTTCTCGACCTGGGTCGGACGCCCGTCGGCGCCCAGCATGCGCGGCACCGAGTGACCGTAGATGTCGGCGTCCACGACGCCCACCTTCAGGCCGTCGGCCGCCATGGCCGCCGCCAGGTTCACCGTCACCGACGACTTGCCGACACCGCCCTTGCCGGAGGCGACCGCGTACACCCGGGTCAGGCTGCCCGGCTTCGCGAAGGGCACCTCGCGCTCGGCCTGGCCGCCGCGCAGGGCGTTCGCCAGCTCCTTGCGCTGCTCGTCGCTCATCACGTCCAGCGTGACGTCGACCCGGGTGACGCCCTCGAGCCGGGAGACCGCGTCCGTCACCCGCTGTGTGATCGTGTCCCGCATCGGGCAGCCGGAGACCGTCAGGTACACGGTGACCGCGACCGCCCCGTCCGCCCCGATCTCGACCGACTTGACCATCCCGAGTTCGGTGATGGGCCGGTTGATCTCGGGGTCGTTCACTGTCGCCAGTGCCTCGCGCACCGCGTCGTCCGTAGCCATGGTGTCGATGGTACGGCGCCTGGTGCGTCCCCGGGTAAGCCCGCTACTGGTCGTCTGCGTCACGTCCCGGAGACCGCTGCGCCCGCATTGCCGCGATGGAGCCGTGATGGTCCCGGTGTCCGTTCTGCCGTTCCTCGAGCTCCTTCATCACGTCCTGGAGCTCCGAGCGGATCCAGTCGCGCGTCGCGACCTCCCCGAGCCCGACCCGCAGGGCGGCGATCTCCCGGGTCAGGTACTCGGTGTCCGCGATCACCCGCTCGTCCTGCTTGCGGTCCTGCTCCAGGTTGACCCGGTCGCGGTCGTCCTGCCTGTTCTGCGCGAGCAGGATCAGCGGCGCGGCGTACGAGGCCTGGAGGGACAGCATCAGGGTCAGGAAGATGAACGGGTACTCGTCGAACCGCAGTTCCTGCGGCGCGGACACGTTCCACACCAGCCACACGATGATGACGACCGTCATCCAGACGATGAACCGGCCGGTCCCCAGGAAACGGGCGATCCGCTCCGACAAGCGCCCGAAGGCCTCCGGGTCCCACTCGGGCAGCAGCCGGCGCCTGGGCGGGCGCGGCTGGTCCAGCCGGGGCGTACGCGGGCGGCCGGCGGCCGTGGCACCCGCCGGAAGCCGCTGCTCGCGCACTCCGTCGCGCTCAGGCGCCATCGGTCACCACCCCCTCGTCGTCGTCCCTGACGTCCCTGCCGTCCGCGTCATCGGTACGGTCCGCGCCCGTCGTGTCCTCCGGGCCCCCGGTGCCGTCCGGGACGTCGTCGTTCAGATGGAACTCGGTCTCCCGCCAGTCGTCGGGCAGCATGTGGTCCAGTACGTCGTCCACCGTCACCGCGCCCAGCAGCGCGCCCACCTCGTCGACCACGGGCGCCGCCACCATGTCGTACGTGGCGAAGAACCCGGCGACCACGGGCAGTGCCGCCTGCGGTTCCAGCGGCTGCAGATCGTCGTCGAGGATCGAGCCGACCAGGGTGTACGGAGGGTCGCGCAGCAACCGCTGGAAGTGGACCGTACCCAGGTACTTGCCGGTCGGGGTCTCCTCCGGCGGACGGCACACGTAGACCTGGGCCGCGTGCGCCGGGGACAGGTCCGGGTTGCGGATGCGGGCCAGGGCGTCGGCGACGGTCGCGTCGGGCCTGAGCACGATCGGCTCGGTCGTCATCAGACCGCCCGCGGTGTGCTCCTCGTACGCCATCAGGCGCCGCATGTCGGCCGCGTCACCGGGCTGCATCAGGCTCAGCAGCCGTTCCTTGTCCTCCTCCGGCAGCTCGGAGAGCAGGTCGGCGGCGTCGTCCGGGTCCATCGCCTCCAGGACGTCGGCGGCGCGCTCCTCCTTCAGCTTGCCGAGGATCTCCACCTGATCGTCCTCGGGCAGCTCCTCCAGCACGTCCGCGAGGCGGTCGTCGTCCAGCGCGGCGGCCACCTCGGCGCGACGCTTGGGGGAGAGGTGGTGCAGGACGTTGGCCAGGTCGGCGGGACGCAGCTGCTCGAACGTGGCGAGCAGACTCTCGGCGCCCTGCCCCTGCTCCTCCAGCGAGAACCCGGTGACCGCCGACCACTCCACGGTCAGCGCCTCCCCCTTGCCCCGCCGAAACGTTCCACCCTTCTTGCCCTTGCGGACGAACACCCGGTCGATCACCCATCCCCGGCGGGCCGGCAGCTGATGCACCGACAGGTCGAGGACGGTGACCTCCTCACCGGTCTCCACGAGCGTCACCCTGCGGTCCAGGAGCTCGCCGAAGACGAGCCGCTCGGTGGGCCGCTGCTCGAAGCGGCGGACGTTGAGCACCCCGGTGGTGATGACCTGGCCGGACTGCACGGCGGTCACCCGGTTCATGGGCAGGAAGATGCGGCGCCGGTTGGGGAGTTCGACCACCAGACCGAGCAGCCTCGGCGGGCGCCCGCCCACCCGCAGCATGACGACCAGATCACGCACACGCCCCACCTGATCACCGGCCGGATCGAAGGCGGCGACGCCGGAGATGTGCGAGACGAAGAACCGGGGGGCGCCCGCTGCCATGGCGGCGGCTCCTTTTCGTACGGGTCGGTGCTGCCGTGCGTGTGTGCTGCTGCTTGCTCAGCTCCTGCTGTCCTGTCCTGCCTGCTGCCTCGGTTGTCCGGATGGCCCGTTCGGGCGACTTCAGGCTAGCCCGTCCCGATCAGCGGTGCTCCCGCGGTCGGTCCGGACGGACTGCCTCCGGCCGGCCGGTACGGCCCCGGTAATCTGCGGTACTCCGTTCAGGTCCCCATCAGAGAGGCAGCGCAACCTGTGACTCCGATCTCCCCGGGCCGTTCCCGCACAGCCACGCTGGCGGGTGCCGTGTGCGTGCTGCTCGTGACCGGAATGGCGCTCACGGGATGCTCCGAGGAAGTAGACCCGAACGAGGGCACCAACGGCGTCGGCAAGCTGTCCGCCGCCGAGATCCAGAACAGAACGCGGACGGCCGCCAAGTCGGTCGACACCGTGCGGCTGCACGGAAACGTCGTCACCAGTGGGCGTACGTACACGCTCGACATGCGGCTCAAGCCCGAGGGCGGCATCGGATCGGTCACCGCCGGGGGGCAGACGTTCCGGTTGCTGAAGGTCGACGACGAGCTCTTCCTGAAGGCCGACGCCAAGTTCTGGGGCCAGGCGAACGGCAGGGCCGGCGAGGACGGCGCGAAGGGCGAAGGCGAGGGTGAGAGTGCGTCGGACGCGGCGGCGGCCGGCAAGCTCGCCGAGAAGTACGTGAAGGTGCCGGAAGGCGACCCGTCGTACAAGAAGTTCATCGGGTTCGCGGACAAGGACGTCCTCCTCAACGGTCTGCTGACCCTGCACGGCACCCTCGCCACGGACGGCCACCACGAGCAGGGCGGCGTCCGCAGCATCCGCATCACCGGCGACAAGGGCTCCGGCGGCACCCTGGACGTCTCCCTCGAGGGCAAGCCGTATCCACTGCGCCTGGTGCGCGCCGGCAAGGCGGGCACCCTCTCCTTCTCGGCCTGGGGCGCCGACTTCGCCCTGGAGAAACCGGCCGAGGACGAGACGCTGGACTACGAGGGGCAGCTTCCGACGTCGTAGGAGGAGCGGGCGGGGCGACCGGTCAGCGGCGCTTCCTGCGCCCCGCCAGCAGTCGGGGCAGGCCCGCGGGGGCCGGGTGCCGGGTCGTCACCGGGGTCGGCAGCGGGGGCTCGGCCAGGGAACCTTCGGGCAGCGGTGCCGTCGCCCCGGTCGGCTCCAGGCGCAGCACCCGGCACTCACGCGCCCAGCGCTCCGTCATCGCCTCGCCGTCGGGCGCGTTGAGCCGCTTGCCCTTGAGCACGGCGACCGCGGCGTCCCACTGCTCGGACCCGGACGGCAGTTCCACGACCGTCGCGGCCCAGGAGACCAGCCGGCCGCCCTTGTCCTTGCTGCGCACCGTCACCTCGGCCGGCCCGCCGTCCGCCAGCCCCGGCAGCGGCTGCTCCCCGGGCCCGTCGCCGACCAGGCACATCGCACCCTCGTGCCACACGTGCCACAGCGGCCGGGCCGGGCCACCGGGCCCCCGGACCCAGACGAGGCCGGACTTCTTGGTGGCCTCCTCGACGAGGGCCCGGTCGAACAGCGCCGCACTGGTCGCACTTGTCATGGGCCCAGCCTATCCAGGGCCTCCGAGCCGGATTCCGGATCCCGGGGCCCATTCCGGAGCCGATCCCGGAGCTGGTGTCAGAGCCAGCCGTTGCGCTTCAGCATGCGGTGGATGCCCAGGCAGAGGGCCACGATCGCGCTGAGGATCACCGGGTAGCCGTACTTCCATTCCGTCTCCGGCATGTAGTCGAAGTTCATGCCGTACACCCCGCAGACCATCGTCGGTACGGCGATGATCGCGGCCCACGAGGTGATCTTGCGCATGTCCTCGTTCTGCGCTACGGAGGCCTGCGCGAGATTGGCCTGGAGGATGGAGTTGAGCAGCTCGTCGAAGCCGATCACCTGCTCGTGCACCCGGGCCACGTGGTCGGCGACGTCACGGAAGTACTTCTGGATCTCCGGGTCGATCAGCCGCATCGGCCGCTCGCTCAGCAACTGCATGGGACGCAGCAGCGGCGACACTGCCCGCTTGAACTCCAGCACCTCCCGCTTGAGCTGGTAGATCCGCCCGGCGTCGGTGCCGCGCGGGGTGCCCCCGCGGCCCGGCGAGAACACCTCCGTCTCCACCTCGTCGATGTCGTCCTGCACCGCGTCGGCGACCGCGATGTAACCGTCGACGACGTGGTCGGCGATGGCGTGCAGGACCGCCGAGGGCCCCTTGGCCAGCAGCTCGGGGTCCTCCTCGAGGCGGTGCCGCAGGCCCCGCAGGGAGCCCTGGCCGCCGTGCCGGACGGTGATGAAGAAGTCCCGGCCGGTGAAGCACATCACCTCACCGGTCTCGACGACCTCGCTGCTGGAGTTGAGCCGGTCGTGGTCGAGATAGTGGATGGTCTTGAAGACCGTGAAGAGCGAGTCGTCGTAACGTTCCAGCTTGGGCCGCTGATGGGCCTGGACGGCGTCCTCCACGGCCAGCGGGTGCAGCCCGAACTCGCGGGCGATACCGGCGAACTCGTCCTCGGTCGGCTCGTGCAGGCCGATCCACACGAAGCCCGAGTCCCGGCGCACCAGGCGCATCGCCTCCTGAGGGGTCAGGGGGCTCTCGGTCTCCACACGGCGGCCGTCGCGGTAGACGGCGCAGTCGACGACCGCGGTGGTCGTCGCCGAGTCACGGGTGGTGTCGTACGGGGCGCTGCTCTCCTTGCGCAGCGAGACACGGGAGGGACGGACCACGGCGCGCAGGTCGCGGATCATCGACATGGCGGGCTCCTTCGCGAAACGGGCAACGAAAGGCGCCGGTGCGACGGGTGGAACCACCCGGAATGAGGACGTCCTGACCAGAGATGACCCGGCCTCCGGGAAAAGCCCGGGCAAGGGATGTTTGGCACGTCCACAAAGCGGGGAGCACCGCACCGTCGCGGTGGCGAGTCTCGTCGCTGATGCAGCTACTGGGGCAGATCAGTCGGAACGAAACGAAACGCTCTTCCGATGAAGACGCGATGATGCGAGGTGACAGCCGGAACGGAGCAGCTACCTCAACGGGTGGAAGAGCGGGTGCTACTGCACGGTCGACTTCGGTCCATGCCAGCCCCACCTCCTCCGGCCGGTCCCTCGTAAGGGACGATCCTCATCCCCTGAGGGGATTCCCCCGTAGGGGGAGTGTCACAGCGGTCCCGGGGCTCCGGCGGACTCTCCCAGTGCCCTGAAAATGCCCTGCCGGGCCTGGGCGTTGCCTGGGGGGCCTACTGCGTGCTACCCCGAACCACCGGGCCACACTAGCAGCCGACCGTGTGTCAAGGCGCCGCTTCGCCTGCTACCGACGAGTTCTATGCTCGCCGCATGGCAGATGTTCTTCCTTTGGTCGAAGCCCGGTTGGTTACGGCTCTGGGTGAGCCGGACGCGCGCGCGGCGGTCACCTTTCTGGGTACGGACCGCGTCGAGGTGCTGCGCTTCCAGGAGGGCGACATCGTGCGCTACGCCACCCTTGGCATGTCCGCGCAGCCCATGGCCGACCCCACGGCGGTGATCGCGGATCCGGTCGCGGGCCCGCGCGCGGAACTGGTGCTGTCGGTACGGAGCGGTCTCGCCGACACCGACAAGGTGCTCCGGCCGCTCGCCGTGCTCGCCGCGTCCCCGCAGGTCGAGGGCGTGGTCGTGGCCCCCGGCGCCTCCCTCGACGTCGGTGAACCGCTGTGGCCCGGAGCCCCGTTCACCTCGGTGCTGGTCGCCGAGCCGGGCGGCCTGGTGGAGGACCTGGAGCTCGACGAGCCCATGGAGTCCGTACGGTTCCTGCCGCTGCTGCCCATGACGCCGAACGAGGCCGCCTGGAAGCGGGTGCACGGCGCCCAGGCACTGCAGGAGCGCTGGCTGACCCGGGGAACGGATCTGAGGCACCCCACCCGCGCCTCCGTCGCGCTGGACTGACGTGTTCCCCGCCGGGATGGGCGGCCGCTCGCCGAAGTGAGCAAGCTCACCTGCACCGGGCCGTCAACGGTGAGCCGTGGCGCCTCAGTTGGCGAGGGCTACCGGTGAGGGTGACGGCGGCCGGGTGCCGACCGGGGGCGGCCGGGTCGGTCGTGGCGGGGCGCGCGCCACGGATGCGGGCACCGGATGCGGCCTCGGACGCACGGTGCCGTAGCCCGAACCGATCGGTGTGCGCCGTTTCCGGTTCCCGGGTGACCGGTTCGGTCCGGACGGGTGATCGTCCTTGACGTGGCGGGTCGAGGGTAGGACCGTGGGGCCCTATGAGGGGCGAACCCAGTTGCCCGAAGTGTGGTGGCCGGGTCAGGGCTCCCGGCCTCTTCTCCGATGCCTGGCAGTGCGATGCGCACGGCCCCGTGCATCCGGTCCAGCCCGTGATACCGCCGAGCGTCGAGGCTCTCGACGTCGTCGTGCACCGTACCCGGGTGCCGGTGTGGATGCCGTGGCCGCTGCCGGTGGGCTGGCTGTTCACCGGTGTGGCCAGCGCGGGTGACGACCGCAGCGGCGGTCGTGCCACCGCCGTCGCGTGCACCGGACCCGGACCGCTCGGCGGCATGGGCGAGCTGATCCTCGTGGCCGAGGAACTCGGCGTCGGGCTCGGCGCGCGGTACGCGGGCGTCGACGGCCCGGACCCGGGGCCTTACCTGGACGTGGAGAAGCCCGCCGACACCAAGGTGCTGGCCGCCGGTCGCCCGACCCCGCTCTGGCACGTCTCCGGGACACCGGACGACCGGGCCGTCTTCGCGGGCGAGGCGCTCGGGATGTGGCTGTGGGCGGTGGTGTGGCCCGAGCAGTCCGGGCTCCTGATGTACGACGAGCTGGTCCTCACCGACCTCCGGGACGCCGGGGCCGAGGTGGAGCTGGTGCCCTGCGGGGCGCTGTCGCCGCGGCTGATGGAGACGCCGTGACGGGTGGCGGAGGGAGGGCCGGCGCGGAGCGCCGGTGCGGAGTGCGCGTGGAGAGGCACGGGATGCGCGTGTAGGGGGCGCCGGGCGGGTTCGGGTGTGACGGAAGCGCACGGAAGTGCGGTTATCCTGAAGTGTCCCTCCCGGCCCCCGTCCGCCCGTCACCGCTTGGAGCAACGCGTCGTGCGTATCGATCTGCACACCCACTCCACCGCGTCCGACGGTACGGACTCCCCGGCCGACCTGGTCCGCGCGGCCGGCGCTGCCGGTCTCGACGTCGTCGCGCTGACCGACCACGACACCACCCGCGGCCACGCCGAGGCCCTCGCCGCACTCCCCGCGGGGCTCACACTGGTGACCGGCGCCGAGCTCTCCTGCCGGTACGACGGCATCAGCATGCACATGCTGGCCTACCTCTTCGACCCCGAGGAACCGGCGCTGCTCGCCGAGCGCGAACTGGTCCGGGACGACCGCGTGCCGCGGGCCCGGGGCATGGTCGCCAAGCTGAACGGCCTGGGCGTGCCCGTCGCCTGGGAGCAGGTCGCCCGGATCGCCGGCGACGGTTCGGTGGGCCGCCCGCACATCGCCACGGCACTCGTCGAGCTGGGTGTGGTGGAGACAGTGAACGACGCCTTCACCCGGGAGTGGCTGGCGGACGGCGGCCGAGCCCACATGGCGAAGCACGAGACCGACCCCTTCGAAGCGCTCCGGCTGATCAAGGGCGCGGGCGGGGTGGCGGTGTTCGCCCATCCGGCCGCGAGCAAGCGCGGCCGGACCGTACCGGAGTCGGGCATCGCGGAACTGGCCGAGGCCGGTCTCGACGGCATCGAGGTCGACCACATGGACCACGACCCCGAGACCCGGGCGCGGCTGCGGGGCCTCGCGAAGGAACTGGGACTGCTCGTGACCGGGTCCAGCGACTACCACGGCAGCCGGAAAAGCTGCGTGCCCGGCGAGTTCACCACGGACCCCGAGGTGTACGGCGA
Source organism: Streptomyces incanus (assembly GCF_042656345.1). Classification (NCBI taxonomy): domain Bacteria; kingdom Bacillati; phylum Actinomycetota; class Actinomycetes; order Kitasatosporales; family Streptomycetaceae; genus Streptomyces; species Streptomyces incanus. The sequence goes on along the minus strand of NZ_JBHSPC010000073.1, from coordinate 105,729 downwards.
GATCACGCGCCGTGCGACCGGCGCGTTCCCGGTGCCGGGGGCCGGCGGCGCCTGAGCCGCCCGTACCTCCTCGGGCCCGTACCTCCTGGGGCCCGTACCTCCTCGGGCCCGCCCCGTGCCGGGGCGTCGCCCGCTTTCTCCCTGAGCCTGCTCGTCGAGCACTCCTGAGCACGCGCCTTCCCCGGTGCCGCCTGCTCACTGCTCTCCCCCACTCCCCCCACCCCTCTCCGCTCGTTTCGTTTTGTTTCGTTTCCCAGCAAGGCAGACATGTTCGACGTCGCCGTCTTCGGCTCCCTCTTCCTGACCCTCTTCGTCATCATGGATCCCCCCGGGATCACCCCGATCTTCCTGGCCCTGACCGCGGGCCGGCCCGCCAAGGTGCAGAAGCAAATGGCCTTCCAGGCCGTCTGCGTGGCCGGTGGCGTGATCGTCCTGTTCGGGCTGATCGGGCAGCAGATCCTCGACTACCTGCATGTGTCCATGCCCGCGCTGATGATCGCGGGCGGGCTGCTGCTCCTGCTGATCGCGCTCGACCTGCTCACCGGCAAGACCGACGAGCCCCAGCAGACCAAGGACGTCAACGTCGCTCTGGTCCCGCTCGGCATGCCGCTGCTGGCCGGGCCCGGCGCGATCGTGTCGGTCATCCTCGCGGTGCAGAAGGCCGACAGCACCTCGGCCCAGGTGTCGGTGTGGGTGGCGATCCTCGCCGTCCATGTGGTGCTGTGGCTGGTGATGCGGTACTCGCTGCTGATCATCCGGGTCATCAAGGACGGCGGGGTGGTCCTGGTGACGCGGCTCGCGGGCATGATGCTCTCCGCGATCGCCGTGCAGCAGATCATCAACGGGGTTACGCAGGTGATCCGGGGCAGCTGACCACGCCGCCACGCACCACACAGGACGCACGGAGCCCCCGCACCCGTCGAGGCGGTACGAGGGCTTCGGAACAAGCGGTACGGGACCCGGCGTCCTGCGTTACGAGGCCGGTGTGTCGGCCGGGCGGATCCACAGGCGCTGCCCGATGGCGGCGGCCTGCTGCACCATGCGGTTGACGGAGGCGGCGTCCACGACGGTCGTGTCCACGGCGGTGCCGTCGACGTCGTCGAGTCGCATGATTTCGAAGCGCAAGGGCTTCTCCCTTCGTCTGGTCATCCTCCTGGAGGAGAACTACTGGGTGGACGGCCACGGGCCGGTCCGACCCGTGTTCCATCAACGGTCAACGGTTTGCCTGCTGCAAACATTCCCTATGCTAAGGAAATTCTTCGATTGGCTAATCACTGACGGGATACTGACGGGATGCTGACGGTCGAATGTTTCGAAGGAGACCGATCGGGACCGGTTGTATTCGCACAGTGACCGCCGGGACAATGGAGGAGATGAACGACGACCTGGCGGACCTGAACTCCCGCATCGACCGCACGAACGAGCTGCTCCAGCGCATGCTCGCCGAGGTGGCGAAGACGCCCTCCACGCACGCGATCTTCGTTGACGCGGGCTATCTGTACGCGGCGGCGGGGCGGCTGGTGGCCGGGACGGAAGACCGCCGGGCCTTCGACCTCGACGCCGAGGGACTCATCGACGCGCTCATCGACCGGGCCCGCACCATCTTCGCGGACAGCAGACTGCTGCGCGTCTACTGGTACGACGGCGCCAGGCGCCGCATCCACACCGCCGAGCAGCAGACCATCGCAGAGCTCCCCGACGTCAAGGTCCGCCTCGGCAACCTCAACGCCAACAACCAGCAGAAGGGCGTCGACTCCCTGATCCGCTCCGACCTGGAGTCACTGGCCCGCCACCGCGCCATCAGCGACGCGGCCCTGCTGGGCGGCGACGAGGACCTGGTCTCGGCGGTCGAGGCCGCCCAGGGGTACGGCGCCCGCGTCCACCTCTGGGGCATCGAGGCACCCGAGGGCCGCAACCAGGCCGAGCCCCTGCTCTGGGAAGTCGACAGCCAGCGCACCTTCGACCTCGACTTCTTCAAGCCGTACGTCTCCCGGCGCACGGCCCCCGGGTACGAGCCGACGACGGGCCGGCCCGCCCGCGAGGACGTCCGCTTCGTCGGTGCGCAGATCGCCGCGAAGTGGCTCGCCGAACGCGGCCGGGACTCGCTGGTGGAACTGCTGCCCGGCCATCCCTATCTGCCCGGCTCGGTCGACCAGGACCTGCTGGTGGAGGCCGAGGGCCTGCTGCAGTACTCCCTGCGCGGCCAGGCCGACCTGCGACGTGCCCTGCGCGACGGCTTCTGGGCCCACCTCCAGGCGCAGTACTAGGCGAGGGGGCGGGGGCCGGTGCCAGGGCCGGTGCCGGTGCCGTTGTGGTGGGCCTGGAGGCCGTCCCAGAAGGTGGCGAGCGCGTGTGCGGTGGGTTCGGGCCGGTCGACGGTGGGGGAGTGCTCGGCACCGGCGACGACCGTGCGGTGCGCGTTCAGGCGTACGGCCATGGCGTCGAGGTCCGGCACCGGCCAGGTGTCGTCGTGCGCACCCGACAGCACGTGGAATGCCAGCGGTACGGCGGCGAGTTCGGTGACCAGGTCCGGCTCTGTGCACAACTGCCGCCCAGTAGCCAGTAGTTGAGCTGGGCTGGTGCCCAACCAGCGGCGGCGCAAATGATCTTGACTGCCTGGCCCGCGCGCGGGGCCGCCGACCTCCTCCGGTGGGCCCATGGCCAGGATCGCCTCCCAGCACTGCGCCATCGTCATCCGGGAGAGCGCGTCCCGCAGCAGCTTCACACGCTGCTCCTGGGAGACGGAGATCCGGGCGGGGCCGGACGAGATCAGGGTGAGCGAACGGAAGGGGGAGTGGTCCTCGAGCACCGCCGCACGGGCGATCTGGCCGCCCAGCGAGTGTCCGACCAGGTGCAGCGGTAGGTCCGTGCCGAGCGCCTCCGCCTGGGCGAGCACGTCCCGCGCCAACCGGGCCCGCGCGTAAGCGGACTCGTTGTCCACGGGCCCGTCCGACTCGTACTGCCCCCGCCCGTCCACGGCGACGCTGCGGTACCCGCGTGCGGCGAGCGGCCCGTGCACCAGCGTGAAGTCCTCCTTGCTCCCCGTGAACCCGGGCAACGACAGCGCGACCCCCTTCGGCTCGACCCCGCCGGCCGGCGGAACGTCGACGACGGCGAACTCCCCACGAGAGGTGCGGAGTCGGTACGCCCGAGCGCCGGCCGGCAGGACGGAGGAGGGAGCGGAAGGGGGAGAGGAAGAAGCAGGAGGGAGGAGGGAAGGAGGGGAAGCGGGGGCGGGGTGGCTGGTCACGGGGTGAGGGTAGCTGGCGCAAGATCGCGGGTGGGGGTCATGCCTGCCGGGTGAAGCGCTGCCGGGCGACGCCTGCCGGAACACACAGACGGCCCGGTCCCCACGGGTGTG
>NZ_JBHSPC010000073.1:51257-102352 GCF_042656345.1 Streptomyces incanus | reverse complement strand
CATCGCCTCGGTGGGTCAGGCGTCCGCGGGCTCCGCAGGGGGCGTTGCCGCGGCCTTGCGGGTACGGCGGACCCGGGGCTTCGCCTCGGCCTCCACCTCCGGCTCGGCCTGTGCCGGGATGTCGGCGGTGGCCTCGGTGGTCGCGGTCGCCTTGCGGGTACGGCGGCGGGGCTTGGCCTCGACGGCCTCGGTGGCCTCGGCGGTGTCGACGGCCTTGGCGGCCGCCGTCTTCCTGGTGCGCCTGGGCTTCACCTCGGCCGTGGCGTCCGCCGTGGTCTCCGGCTCCTGCACGGCGGTGGCCGCCTTGCGGGTGCGGCGCGGCTTGGCCTCGGTGGCCTCGGCGGTGTCCACGGCCGTCTCCGCCTTGGCGGTGGCCTTGCGGGTCCGCCGGGGCTTGGCCGCCACGGTCTCCGCCGGCTCGGTCTCGGAAGAGGCCTGTGCCGGGATGCCGACGGCGGTCGAGGCGGCCTCGGCGGTCGCGGTGGCCTTACGGGTGCGGCGCGGCTTGGTCTGCTCCGGCTCCGGTGCGGATTCGGCGGTCACCTCGGCGGTGTCCGCCACCGCCTCGGCAGCCGAAGGCGCAGTCGCGGCCGCGGCCTTGCGGGTCCGGCGGCGACGCGGTTCGGCGGCGGGGGCCTCGGGCTCCCCGGTCGCCGGGGCCGTCCCGGCCACGGCGGTGCTCTCGGCCGACGGGGCGACGGCGACCGCCACCGCCACGTCGGCCTCGACCGGCGAACCGGCCGGGGCCGCGGTGTCGACGGCTGCCGTCTCCGCGGACCTGCGGGAACGGCGGCGGCGCGGCTTCGCCGGGGCCTCGGGGGCGTCCAGGTTCTCCAGAGCGTCCCCGGACGTGCCCGCCGCTGTCGCGACAGCGGCCTCGGCGGGCTCCGCGGGCCCGGTGGACTCGACCGCGGTCACCGGGGCGCTCGTGGCCTCGGCCGGGGCTCCGCCGCGCATGCGGCGGCGGCGACGCGGGGTGCGGAGAGCCGTGCCGGCCTCCGCCTCGGCGGTGTCCTCGACGGCCGGGGCCGCCGACTGCTGCGCCGAGTCGCTCAACGGCGTACCGCTACGCGTACGGCGACGGCGGCGCGGCGTACGGGCCGGACTCTCGTGGTCGGCGGACCGGGACTCGCCCCGGTCGCCCCGCTCGCTGCGGCCACCGCGCCCGCGCGGGCCACCACGGCCGCCCGGCTCGCCCAGGTCCTCCAGCTCCTCCGCGTCGAGCCCGGCGCGGGTGCGCTCCGAGCGCGGCAGGACACCCTTCGTGCCCTCGGGGATGCCGAGGTCGGTGAACAGGTGGGGGGAGGTGGAGTACGTCTCCGGCGGGGCGCTGAAGCCCAGGTCCAGCGCCTTGTTGATCAGCTGCCAGCGCGGGATGTCGTCCCAGTCGACCAGCGTGATCGCCGTACCCTTCGCCCCCGCGCGGCCGGTACGGCCGATGCGGTGCAGGTACGTCTTCTCGTCCTCGGGGGACTGGTAGTTGATGACGTGCGTGACACCTTCGACGTCGATGCCGCGGGCGGCGACGTCGGTGCAGACGAGTACGTCCACCTTGCCGTTGCGGAAGGCGCGCAGCGCCTGCTCGCGGGCGCCCTGGCCGAGGTCGCCGTGGACCGCGCCGGAGGCGAAGCCGCGCTGCTTGAGCTGGTCGGCGAGGTCGGCGGCGGTGCGCTTGGTCCGGCAGAAGACCATGACCAGGCCCCGGCCGTCCGCCTGGAGTATCCGCGAGACCAGCTCGGGCTTGTCCATGTTGTGCGCGCGGTAGATGAACTGCGTGGTGTTCGCGACCGTCGCGCCCTCGTCGTCCGGCGCGGTGGCGCGGATGTGCGTGGGCTGCGACATGTAACGGCGGGCCAGCCCGATGACCGCGCCCGGCATCGTCGCCGAGAACAGCATGGTCTGGCGGCGGGCCGGAAGCAGGTTGATGATCTTCTCGACGTCGGGCAGGAAGCCCAGGTCGAGCATCTCGTCGGCCTCGTCGAGGACGAGGGCCTTGACGTCCTTCAGGTTCAGCTTCTTCTGCCCGGCCAGGTCGAGCAGCCGGCCCGGGGTGCCGACGATCACGTCGACGCCCTTCTTCAGGGCCTCGACCTGCGGCTCGTAGGCCCGTCCGCCGTAGATCGCGGTGACGCGGACATTGCGCACCTTGCCGGCGGTCAGCAGGTCGTTGGTGACCTGCGTGCACAGCTCGCGGGTGGGGACGACGACGAGCGCCTGCGGCGTGTCCGTGAGGTCCTCGGGCTTCGCACGGCCCGCCTCCACGTCCGCGGGGACGGTCACGCGCTCGAGGAGCGGAAGGCCGAAGCCCAGCGTCTTGCCGGTGCCGGTCTTGGCCTGGCCGATGACGTCGGAGCCCGACAGGGCCACGGGGAGCGTCATCTCCTGGATGGGAAAGGGCGTGATGATGCCGACGGCTTCAAGGGCTTCGGCGGTCTCGGGAAGGATCCCGAGCTCTCGGAACGTAGTCAGGGTGCTGCCTCTTCTGTGTGCGCGGTGCGAGGCGAGCGCGGGGGTCGTCTATGGACCGTGCCGGGGACGTCGGCTGCCTTACGGGGATGCCGTAGGACACGGGACCACTGCCGACGCTCTAGCGCTCGTACCGCTGAGGGTCCCTCCGATCGTCGTACGCAATGTGCCGCACGGTCAGGGAGAGCGGTCGGGGCGGAGCCGATCGGGCCTCCGACCGGGCATCCTCATACATGCGCCCTGCCGACTACGTCAGAGTATTCGGCGGGCGCATTACCACCATACCCCGGATTCGCGCACACGCCATGGCCGATTTGGCCACCCAGTCGTCGTCACACGTGTTGACCAGCACCTTACGGCCCGCGACGAGCGGGCTATTGTGCGGATTATGACGAGCTCTGACAAGCCTGACCGCGCCGCGGACACCCCCGACATCCCCGCCGCGCCCACCGGCGTCGCCGCCCTGGACTGGGCCACCGCTGCCGCCGATCCGCAGTACCGCGCCGCCGTCGTGGACCTGCTCGGCGCGCTCGCGTACGGCGAGCTGGCGGCGTTCGAGCGGCTCGCGGACGACGCCAAGCTGGCGCCCACGCTGGAGGACAAGGCGGAGCTGGCGAAGATGGCGTCGGCCGAGTTCCACCACTTCGAGCGGCTGCGCGACCGGCTGGCCGAGGTCGGCGAGGAGCCGACCGTCGCGATGGAGCCGTTCGTCGCCGCGTACGAGGGCTTCCACAAGCAGACGGCGCCCTCCGACTGGCTCGAGGGACTCGTGAAGGCCTACGTCGGCGACTCGATCGCCAGTGACTTCTACCGGGAGGTCGCGGCCCGGCTGGACTCCGACACCCGCGCGCTGGTGCTGGCCGTGCTCGACGACACCGGGCACGGTGGGTTCGCCGTGGAGAAGGTGCGCGCGGCGATCGATGCGGACCCGCGTGTGGGCGGGCGGCTCGCACTGTGGGCGCGTCGGCTGATGGGTGAGGCGCTGTCCCAGTCGCAGCGGGTGGTGGCCGACCGGGACGCGCTGTCGACGATGCTCGTCGGCGGGATCGCGGACGGCTTCGACCTCGCCGAGGTCGGCCGGATGTTCTCCCGGATCACCGAGGCCCACACCAAGCGGATGGCGGCCCTGGGCCTGGCGGCCTGAGAGCCGCCCGGCTCCGTCGGGCGCCGGTGTCGGCGGCGGCCGGTCAGGCGGTCGCCGACCGGCTGCGGAGTCTGCCCGCGGGGCGCAGCAGCAGCGACAGCGACGCCACGGAGACGATCGCCGCGCCGGACAGGGCCGTCAGCAGGTTGCCCGCGTCCAGCGCGTTGTGCGTGAGGAACGCGCCCAACAGTGCCCCGGCGACACCGGTCGACAGGACCAGGGCGCGGGCGGGGAGGCGGTGCGGCAGGCGGCGGGTGGCCGCCCATGCCAGAGCCAGGCCGAGGATCACTGAACTGAGCGTTTCCAAGAGCATGTTGGGGTTCCTCCCACATGGCCGGCCTGCTCGCATCGGTCGTAGCCCGTCTTACCCCTGACCTGCGGGAGCCAATCCTTCCCTGTACGGGACCTGTGTCCCGTCCGCGCGGGCGGAGGCGGTGGCACGCGGTGGCGGAAACGGCCTGGGACACGGGAGGACGGCAGGGGGAGGCAAGCCGAACGGAGTAGCCGCGCAGAGGCGCGCAGAGGCGCGCAGAGGCGCCGGCCGGGAGAGAGCCGGAGCGACGGAGAGGCGCGGAGCGGGACGTGGAAGGGCCCGGCGGTTCGAGGTGCCGAGCCGCCGGGCCCTTCCGTGTCTGCCGGTCGTCGCCTACAGCGCGCCGAAGCCCACCTTGCGCGGGGCCGGCTCGCCGATCTCGATGTACGCGAGACGGTCGGCCGGGACCAGGATCTTGCGACCGTGCTCGTCCACGAGGCTCAGCAGCTGAGACTTCCCGGCCAGCGCCTCGGCCACCACGCGCTCGACCTCCTCGGCGCTCTGACCGCTCTCCAGAACGATCTCGCGGGGCGCGTGCTGCACGCCGATCTTGACCTCCACGGCTATGTCCCTCCGACGGTCAGTGAAGTGCGCGACCTTCCGCGCCGTACCCAGCACACATTAGCCCGGTGCGGGAACGTGCACGCTCCGCCCCCGCAACGCCAGGAGCGAACAACCGGCGAGAACACACGGCCGCCCCCGCCGGCCCGCACGCGCTGTCAGAACTGCTGCTCGCTGCCGTGCAGCGGGAATCCGGCGATGCCCCGCCAGGCCAGCGAGGTCAGCAACTGGACCGCCTGGTCGCGCGGCACACTGCGGTCGCTGTGCAGCCAGGATCGCGCGACCACCTGGGCCAGACCGCCCAGCCCCGAGGCCAGCAGCATCGATTCCTGGCGCGACAGCCCGGTGTCCTCGGCGATGACGTCGCAGATCGCCTCGGCGCAGTCGTTGGTGACCCGGTCCACGCGCTCGCGTACGGCGGGCTCGTTCGTCAGGTCCGACTCGAAGACCAGACGGAAGGCGCCGCCATCGTCCTCGACGTACGCGAAGTAGGCGTCCATGGTCGCCCGTACGCGCTGCTTGTTGTCGTGCGTCGACGCGAGCGCGTGGCGCACCGACTGGATCAGCGACTCGCAGTGCTGGTCCAGCAGCGCCAGATAAAGGTCGAGCTTGCCCGGGAAGTGCTGGTAGAGCACCGGCTTGCTGACACCCGCACGCTCGGCGATGTCGTCCATCGCCGCCGCGTGGTAACCCTGCGCGACGAACACCTCCTGGGCGGCGCCCAGGAGCTGGTTCCGTCGGGCACGGCGCGGCAGGCGTGTACCCCTCGGGCGCACGGTCCCTGTCTGCTCGATGGCTGTCACGCCGCCTCCCATTGTCGTCCACGTGCGGTGTGAACCGCGCCGTCATCGTACTTTTCGGTAACCGTGCTGTGCGCGGTGAGGGCGCAGAATTTCACGGACCGGACGACACCGAAAGCCGTACGGACGGTTTCAAAAGCTGCCAGACGGGGCAAAGTGAAGCCTCGCTTCCGCATATGCCTTCCCTGTGTGCCTTCCTTGCGAAGGCGTCCTTCGGCGGCCTCCCCGGCTCTCTCGTCCCCGTCACCGGTAGTCGTCCTCGTCGAGGGAGACGATCCTGGCCTGCTCGGCGAGGTCCGCCTCGTTGGCCCGGTCGGTATCGGCGCCGGTCAGCGGGTCGTCGCGGTCAGGGTTGAGGTCCGCGAACTGTTCGGCCGTATCGGCCTCCGGCGCCTCGACGCCGTGTTCCAGGCCTTCGCGGGTGTCGTCGGCTTCCTCGAACGTCTCGGGATCGGTGGGGTCTATGGCCATGGCTGGGCTCCCTTCCTACGAATGTCCCCGGAGCATGCGGGGGCCACATGCGGGTGCCCTGGGTACGAGCCTAGGAGACCCCCGATCCGGGCGCTATGCGATCCGCGACCGGGATGTGACACGGTGCGCGGGCGGTGGGCCGGCCTGTGATCGCCGACACATGAGCCCTGACGTGATCATCTCGTAACATTGCCGCATGTCTTCGACCGACCTGCCGTCCGTGCCGCCCGCGACCGTGCTTTCCGAAGCGGCCGCCGTGAGGATCGCCGAGGGTGAGCGTCTCAGGTCGGTCGCGCTCCCGGGCGTCACCCTGTCCGTGCGGTCGAGGCCGCCCACGCGCGAGGGGCTGCCGCCCGCGCTCCACATCCACGGGCTCGGGGGGTCGTCGCAGAACTGGTCGTCGCTGATGCCCTTCCTGGAGGACGTCGTCCACAGTGAGGCCGTCGACCTTCCGGGCTTCGGCGCCTCGCCGCCCCCGGACGACGGCAACTACTCGATCTCGGCGCACGCGCGCGCGGTGATCCGTTATCTCGATGCCGCCGGGCGCGGCCCCGTACACCTCTTCGGCAATTCGCTCGGCGGTGCGATCGCCACCCGCGTCGCCGCCGTACGCCCCGACCTCGTCCGCACGCTCACACTCGTGTCACCGGCCCTTCCCGAGCTGCGCGTGCAGCGCACCGCCGTGCCGACGGGACTGCTGGCGCTGCCCGGGATGGCCCAGCTGTTCATCCGGATCACCCGGGGATGGTCGGCGGAGCAGCGAGTCCGCGGCGTCGTGAGGCTCTGCTACGGGGACCCCGGGCAGGTATCGCCGGAGGCGTTCCGTCACGCCGTGCAGGAGATGGAGCGGCGGCTGCGGTTGCCGTATTCCTGGGACGCCATGGCACGCTCCGCACGGGGACTCGTCAACGCGTACACCCTCGGCGGCCAGCACGGGCTGTGGCGCCAGGCCGAGCGGGTGCTCGCGCCGACCCTGCTGCTGTACGGCGGCAGGGACCAGCTCGTCGGCTTCCGGATGGCCGGGCGCGCGGCCCGCGCGTTCCGCGACTCCAGACTGGTCACCCTGCCCGACGCGGGGCATGTGGCGATGATGGAATACCCCGAGGCGGTGGCTGCCGCATTCCGTGAACTCCTTTTGGATGCAACGGATTCGGCGGAGGAGGGGGATACTTTGGAGCCGGGCGCGCAGGGCGCTCCGGGCTCGGCCGCCAGTATTGCCGCGGACGAGGCCGTCGACGGCGGGACCACCGCCGAGAACCTGAGGGGCTGAGGCGCGACGTGGGACGCCACAGCCGCCGTGGACCCGCACCCAAGGGCGACGCCCACCCGGCGCGGGGTACGACGCCTCCGGGGCAGGGGGCGGCCTCCGGTGGAACCGGCGCGTACGGCCCGCCCGGCCCGTACGGCTCACCCGGGCAGGGAGCGCGGGGTGACGGCCCGCCCGCGGGACCCGGGACGCCCGCCCACGGCGTGCCGCGGCTTTTGGACGGCCGGCTCCCGGACGGGACACCGGCGCGTGCAGTGCCCCGCCCGCCCGACGGCACCCTCGGGCACGGCGTGCCGCCGGCCCGCGGCGGTGGCCATCCCGAGCAACGGGAACCCGGCGGCGGCTGGGGCGAGTGGGGGGGACGGAGCGCGGGTGCCGGGCCGGCCGGCGGGGCGGCCGTACCTCTGCCGCGCCAGCGCCAGGCACCGCCCGAGGGACCGCGCGGGCCACGGGGGTCGCGCGGACGGCAGGGTCCGCGGCAGGACTACCTCGATGCCTTCGACGAGGGCGACGACGTCTTCATTTCCCGCCCGCCCGCCGCGCCCCGTCCGGCCTCCGCCGCAGACTCCGTACATCCCGCGGACCCCTACGGCGTCGTCACCGACTGGAACACCGCCTCGGCCGCCCGGCCCCCGGCCGGCACCGACGCCGCGCCGCCCACCGGGGTGCCGGTACAGACAAAGGGCGTCAAGGGGCGCGCGTTCACCGGGATCGCGGCCGCCGCCGTCACCACCGTGCTGGCGGTCGTCGTGGCCGGCCAGGTCGCCGACGGAGGCGAGGGTTCCGACGACCTCCAGGCACGGTCCGCCCCCGAACAGGCGGCGCGCGACGCCCGTGACTCCGGCGCGAACGGGGGCGCGGGCGATGAGCAGAGCACGTCCCCGGGCGCCCCCCGCGCCGCCGGGCCGCTGACGTACGCACAGAAGATGGACAAGAAGTACCCACTCGGCGCCACGGCCGAGGGCTCGGGGAAGTTCGACGCGATTCCCGGCATCGCCGCCGCGCCGGGCAAGGGGCAGAAGATCACCTATCGCGTGGACGTGGAGCGGGGGCTGGGCCTGGACGGCGCGCTCTTCGCCGAGGCGGTGCACAAGACGCTCAACGACCACCGCAGCTGGGCGCACAACGGCGCCCGCACGTTCGAACGCATCCACTCCGGCACTCCCGACTTCGTCATCACTCTCGCCAGTCCCGGGACGACCGCCGACTGGTGTGCCAAGTCCGGCCTGGACACCACGGTCGACAATGTCTCCTGCGACTCGGCCGCCACCGACCGCGTCATGATCAACGCCTTCCGCTGGGCGCAGGGCGCCAAGACGTACGGCGAGGAGATGTTCACCTACCGCCAGATGCTGATCAACCACGAGATCGGCCACCGCCTCGGGTACAACCACCTCACCTGCGACAAGGACGGCGATCTGGCCCCGGTCATGCAGCAGCAGACCAAGTTCCTCGACCACGACGGAATCAGCTGCCTGCCCAACGCCTGGCCGTATCCGAGAAGCTGACGGACGGGCCGGAGCCGGCACGGTGGGCCGTGTGTGCCCGTACCGTGTCCGTCGCCGTCCGCATGTTCATCTGATCTCTTAGCGCGACCAAACGCGCCCCGCACTGGAAAGTTACGACCGTTCACCCCTTTTGGTGGTGCGACGGACAACCGTCCATCACGGCCCCACCTTGTCCGATTACGTTCGTCCCGCTGCGAGCCGCCGGGTCAACGGCGGCTCCCCATACGGGAGATCGGGGGTGCACTCGTGCGCATCGGACTGCTTACAGAGGGTGGCTATCCGTATGTGAGCGGTGACGCCGGACTCTGGTGCGACCGTCTCGTGCGCGGACTCGGGCACCACGAGTTCGACGTCTACGCGTTCAGTCGCAGCGAGGCCCAGGAGGACGACGGCTGGGTGCCGCTGCCGCCGCAGGTCGGACGGGTGCGTACCGCGCCGCTGTGGGCCGCCGAGGACGACGGGGTGGTGCACGGCAGGCGCGCGCGCCGGCGCTTCGCCGAACACTACGGCGAACTCGCCGCCGTCCTCTGCGCGTCGGACCCCGCGGTGGCGTCGGACCCCGCGACACCCGACGCGGACCCCGGGACGGAAGGGGCGATCCGTGCCCCGGCCGAGGCGGACCGTTTCGCCGGAGCTCTGTACGGCCTCGCCGAACTCGCCCGCGACGACGGCGGTCTCACAGCCGCCCTCCGCTCCGAAACCGCCGTACGCGCCCTGGAACGCGCCTGTCGTGCGCCCCGCGTGCTGCCCGCCGCGCGGGAGGCCCGGGTGCCGGACCTGCTGGCTGTGGCCGCGCACCTGCACGAGGCCCTGCGCCCCCTCTCGCTCGACTGGTACGAGGAGGACGGGCTCGGCGCGGTCGACCTGTGCCACGCCGCCTCCGGCGGCACGGCCGCCCTCCCGGGCCTGCTCGCCGGCCACTTCTTCGACGTCCCCCTGCTGGTGACCGAGTACGGCGTACGGCTGCGCACGCACTATCTGACCCGGCCGGACTCCTCACCCGCCGTCCGGTCCCTCCTCGCGGCCTTCCACGGCCGGCTCGCCGCCGAGACCTACCGGCGGGCCGCTTTCATCACCCCGGGCAACACACACACCCGCCGCTGGCAGGAGCGCTGCGGCGCCGACCGGACGAAGGTCCGCACGGTCCACCCCGGGATGGACGCGGCGCCCTTCGCGGAGGTGGGCGAGTCCCCGGAGCGCGCCGATCCGCACACCCTCGTCTGGACCGGCCGGGTGGAGCCCGCCAAGGACCTGGTCTCGCTGCTGCACGCGTTCGCCGGGATCCGCACGGCCGAGCCCGGCGCCCGCCTGCGGATCATCGGCGGCCCGGTCGGCCCCGAGGGCGCCCCCTACCTCGAGCACTGCCGGGAACTGGCCGCGCGGCTCTTCCCGGACGGGGCCGGGAGCCCGCACGCCGACGGTGCCGGTCCGGTGTCCTTCGAGGAGACCGGCGGTCCGGGGCTCACCGGTCCCGCCGACGCGTATGCCGCAGGTGCCGTGACCGTTCTGTCCAGCGTGGTCGAAGGCTTCCCCGCCGGGCTCGTCGAGGCGATGTTCGCCGGCCGCGCGACGGTGTCCACGGACGTCGGCGCGGTGGTCGAGGTCATCGGCGGCACCGGACTCGTCGTACCGCCGCGCGATCCGCGAGCGCTCGCCGAGGCGTGCGTGTCGCTGCTGCGCGACCCCGAGCGGCGCGCGCGCCTCGGTGCCGCCGCGCGCGCCCGCGCACTCGAACTGTTCACCGTCGAGCAGAACGTCGCCGCGTTCCACGACCTGTACCTGGAGGTCGTCGCGCGCACCCCGGTCCGCCGCGTCCTCCTGAACGGCACGGGTGATCCCTTGCCCTTCGCCGCCCCGGTCGAGGCCCACATCCCCGGCCACTGGGCCGACCTCGCCTCCCGCCGGTCGCCCCGTCCCGCCCCCACCTGGGCCGCAAACACCCCGGTGCGGGCCCCCGCTCCGGCTCGGGCGGCCCCTGTTCCGGCTCGGTCCGCCACCGACCCGGTACCGGACGCATCGCCGGTACCGGACGCATCGCCGGTCCCCGCACCGGAGGCGGCACGATGACGGGCCTCGACGAACTGGACCGCGAGTCCGCGCAGCCCGGCGCCGGCCAAGGCACCGCCGATCCGGTGAAGGCGCTGCTGCACCGCCATCGCGAGCTGTGCGAGCGGGCGGTGGACCCCCTGGAGATCGCGGCGGGCCTGGAGGCGCACGGCGTCACCGACCGGACCGCCGCCCGCTTCAAGCACCGGGACGTCTTCTCCCTCGCGGAGGAGTTGTACGCCCGGATCCCGCGCGACGGAGACGCCCCCCGCCCCTCCGCCGCCACGACCGCCCCGGGGCCCCGCGCCGGCTGGATCGTTCTCACCCTGCTCCCCGGGATCCTCGGCCTCGCGTCGGTGGCCGCCCTGCGCCTCACCCACGGCCAGAGCCGCGGCTACGCGGTCGCCGCGGGCGCGCTCGCCATCGCCCTGGCCATGCGCGCGGCCCTTCGACGCGGCCGCCCGCTCGGCACCACGCCCGCCACGCCCATCCCGCCCACCACGGGCACGGCGGCCTGGACCTGCTGGCTCATCGGCTACGCCCTCCTGGGCGACGGCCTGCTCCACACCGCGATCACCGGCGGCCCCGACGGCCCGCCCACCGGCGGTCCCGGCGGCGACTGGGCGCTCGCCATCGCCCCGGCCCTGGCCCTCACCCTGGCCTTCGCCCCCGGTGCCTGGAGCGCCCGGCTCTTCACCGTACGGGCCCGCCGCAAGGTCGCGGCCAGCCGCGGCCTCGAAGACTTCGCCGACTCCGTGCGTCCCCTGCTGTTCGGAACCTTCGCCCTGTTCCTGTGCGCCCTGGCAGCTCTCTTCACCCTCTGCGCCACGGCCCTGGACGAGCCCTTCACCCACCACGAAGTGCTCGCCCTGGGCGCCCTCCTCTTCCTGGCCCGCATCCTCACCCTCCATGGCTACACCCATGCGCCGAAGGTGATCCTCGCTGCCGCGGCCCTCGCCCAGGCGGCGGCCCTGGCCACGGTCTTCGCGGCCCGTCTGCCCGGCTGCGGGGCGCTGGCCGTCCCTGTGGAAACCCTGGTCACCGTCTGGGACCCCGGTGGTATCACCACCCTCATCTGCGGCGGGGCCGCCCTGACCCTTCTGATCCACGCAGCACGCACCCTCACCCGAGCCTCGGCCCACGCCCAGCCGGAGGCACCACCCCAAGGAGATTCCGCATGATCACCCGCCCAGCAGCCTCGGCCGTCACAGGAGCCGCCCGATGAGAGTCCTGCTGATCGGAGCCAACGGGTACATCGGCCGCTTCGTCGCCGACCGTCTGCTCGCCGACCCGGCCGTCCAGCTCACCGCCCTCGGCCGCGGCGACGACGCCGACGTCCGCTTCGACCTCGCCACCGGCAGCCCCGGCGCACTCACCCGGTTCCTCGACGCCGTCCACCCCGGCGTCGTGGTCAACTGCGCCGGCACCACCCGCGGCGGAGCCCGCGACCTCACCCGGCACAACACCGTCGCCGTCGCCACCGTCTGCGAGGCCCTGCGCCGCAGCGGCTGCGGCGCCCGGCTCGTACAGATCGGCTGCAGTGCCGAGTACGGCCCCAGCCAGCCCAACTCCTCCACGGCGGAGGACGCCGTCCCCCGCCCCGGCGGTCCGTACGGCGTGAGCAAGCTCGCCGCGACCGAACTCGTCCTCGGCTCCGGCCTGGACGCCGTGGTCCTGCGGGTGTTCTCGCCCGCGGGGCCCGGCACCCCCGCCGGTTCGCCGCTCGGCCGCCTCGCCGAGGCCATGCGCCGCGCCATGCAGTCCGGCGACGGCGAACTGAAACTCGGCGGTCTCGGCGTCCAGCGCGACTTCGTCGACGTCCGGGACGTGGCCCGTGCCGTGCACGCGGCCTCGCTCTCCGCCGCGCAGGGGGTCATCAACATCGGCTCGGGCCGTGCCGTCCGCCTGCGGGACGCCGCCGCGATGCTCGCCCGCGTGGCCGGATACGGCGGCGCCCTCCAGGAGCTCGACGGCCCGCCCGGCGCCCACGGCGGTCACGGCGGTCACGGCAGCACGGGGCACACCGCCCACACCCCGCATCTCAGGCCGGCCATCGGACACCCTCGCGGCGAGTCCGACCAGCACGCGGCCTCGGTCGCGTTCCCGTATCCGGACGGCTGCGGCAACTGGCAGCAGGCGGACGTGCGCACCGCGCGCGACCGGCTCGGCTGGCGCCCCCGGATCAATCTCGAGGAGTCCCTCGCCGACATCTGGATGGAGGCGGCATGTCGTATCTGATCAACCGGAGCCATCCGAACGGTCCGGGCCGTCCGAGCGCTCCGGTTCGTCCCGCCCCTCCGGCCGCCGTGGGCGACGGCAGGCCTGGCATCGGCTCTGGAACCGGCGCAGGCGCAGGCGCAGGCACTGGCATCGGCTCTGGAACCGGTACCGGCACCGGCGTCCGTACTGGCTTCGGGGCACCCGGCCTGGCGCATCCCCTTCTCGCCCCGGCCGAGTGGAACGCGCTCACCCGCCCGGGAGGCGCGAGCCCTCTGCACTGGGTCGTCCTGAACGTGGCCAACGGGCCCGGAGTGCAACCCGACCCGAGCTGCCTGGAAGCGGCGGGACGCCTGCGCAACGCCGGTGTCCGTATTCTGGGCCACCTCGACTCGGCATATGGTCTCCGGGACTTCGGCAGGCTGATCTCGGACGCGCACCGGTTCATCGACTGGTATCAAGCCGACGGATTCCTCCTGGACCGCTGCCCCGCGGACCGCGCCGCGCTCCCCGCCGTCCGGCGCGCGGTCCATACGCTCCGGGTGATCCGTGATGATGCCCACATCGTCCTCGGCCACGGGACCCACCCGCACCCCGGCCACGCCGACATCGCCGACCAACTGGTCACCTTCTCCGGCGCGTGGCACGACTACCGCTGGTCCCAGGTGGCCGAGTGGACCGTCGACCATCCGCCCGAGCGCTTCTGCCACTTCGTCCACGGAGTGCCCCGGCCGCATGTGGCGGAGGCGCTGCGCATCGCCCGCTGGCAGGGCGCCGCGACCGTCTGGTTCACCGACCGCACCGACCGCGACAGCCGCATCAATCCCTGGGAGCCGTTGCCCGGCTACTGGGACGATGTCGTCTCGCAGGCCGGGATGGGTGTCTCGGAATGAAAAAGGCCATGGCACTGTTGGAGGGAAGAACAACCGTAGTGATTGACCGACCAACGGAGTCCCCGTGTCGTTGCCACCCCTGGTCGAGCCGGCCGCCGAGCTCACCGTAGACGAGGTCCGCAGGTACTCCCGCCACCTGATCATCCCCGATGTGGGGATGGCCGGGCAGAAGCGGTTGAAGAACGCCAAGGTGCTGTTCGTCGGCGCCGGTGGCCTGGGTTCGCCGGGGCTGATGTATCTGGCCGCGGCGGGCGTGGGCACGCTCGGCATCGTGGAGTTCGACGAGGTCGACGAGTCGAACCTGCAGCGACAGGTCATCCACAGCCAGGCCGACATCGGCCGGCCCAAGGCCGAGTCCGCGCGCGACACGATCAAGGGCATCAACCCCTACGTGAACGTGATCCTCCACGAGGAGCGCCTCGAGGCCGACAACGTGATGGGCATCTTCAGCGACTACGACCTCATCGTCGACGGCACGGACAACTTCGCGACCCGGTACCTGGTCAACGACGCGTGCGTGCTGCTGAACAAGCCCTACGTCTGGGGCTCGATCTACCGCTTCGACGGCCAGGCCTCCGTGTTCTGGTCCGAGCACGGCCCCTGCTACCGCTGCCTCTACCCGGAGCCCCCGCCCCCCGGCATGGTCCCCTCCTGCGCCGAGGGCGGCGTCCTGGGCGTGCTGTGCGCGTCCATCGGCTCCATCCAGGCCAACGAGGCCATCAAGCTCCTCGCCGGCATCGGTGAGCCGCTCGTCGGCCGCCTGATGATCTACGACGCTCTGGAAATGCAGTACCGCCAGGTCAAGGTCCGCAAGGACCCCGACTGCGCGATCTGCGGCGAGAACCCGACCGTCACCGAGCTCATCGACTACGAGGCCTTCTGCGGCGTCGTCTCCGAGGAGGCCCAGGCGGCGGCCGCCGACTCCACGATCACTCCCAAGCAGCTCAAGGAGTGGATCGACGAAGGCGAGAACATCGAGATCATCGACGTCCGCGAGCCGAACGAGTTCGAGATCGTCTCCATCCCCGGCGCCCGGCTGATCCCGAAGAACGAGTTCCTCATGGGCAACGCCCTGGAGGACCTCCCGCAGGACAAGAAGATCGTCCTGAACTGCAAGACGGGCGTCCGCAGTGCGGAAGTCCTCGCGGTCCTGAAGTCCGCGGGCTTCGCCGACGCCGTCCACGTCGGCGGCGGCGTGGTCGGCTGGGTCAACCAGATCGAGCCGACGAAGCCGATCTACTGACCGATCCACCGACCCCGGGGCGCCACCGCGATCCCCGACAGGTCCCGGGCGGGGGCTGCGCGCACCACGGGTGCGTGCAGCCCCCGCCGCCGTCATGAGCAGATCTTGCCGTCCTTCGGCACCGTGCCGTCCAGCAGATACGCGTTCACGGTGGAGTCGACACAGTCGCTCCCACTGCCGTACGCGCCGTGGCCCTCGCCCTCCCAGGTGAGCACGACCCCCACGCCCTCGCCCAGCTCGTCCGCCATCCGCTGCGCGCCCTCGTACGGAGTGGCGGGATCGCCGGTGTTGCCGATCACCAGGACCGGAGCGGCACCCGGCGCGCTCACCTCCGGAGTCTCGTGCTGACCGGGGACCGGCCAGTCGTGGCACCAGCCGGCCATGTCCCAGCCGAGGAAGGGGCCGAACACCGGCGAGATCCGCTCGAACTCCGGCAGCAGTTCCTCGGTCTGGGCCGCGGTCATCCGCTGCTTGCCGTCCAGGCACGATATGGCCCGCTGCGAGTGGGTCGTCGTCCCGTACTTTCCCGACGCGTCCCGTTCGTTGTAGCCGTCGGCCAGCGCCAGCAGCTCCGAGCCGTCGCCCTCCTCGGCCGCCTCCAGCGCGCTGGTCAGCACCGGCCAGCCGTCCTTGCTGTACAGGGGGAGGACGATGCCGGTCAGCGCCAGCGACTGGGACAGCTCCCGCCCCTTCGAGGACGTCGGCAGCGGCTCGGCGTCGATTCGCTCCAGCAGCTCCGCTATCTCACGCGACCCCTGCTCGGGGTCCCGGCCGGTGGACTTCAGATAGTTGTCCAGCGCGCGCTGGAACCCACGGGTCTGGTTCTGGGCGTGCCCCACGGTGTCGGCGCTCGGGTCGACCACCGCGTCGAGCGTCAGCCGGCCCACCTTCTTCGGGAACAGGTGGGCGTAGACGCCGCCGAGTTCGGTGCCGTAGGAGATGCCGAAGTAGTTGAGCCTGTCGTCGCCGAGAGCCTGCCGGACGCGGTCCATGTCGCGGGCGGTGTCGGTGGTCGACACATGGGCCAGCAGCTTGCCGGCCGACTCCTCGCAGCCCTTGCCGAAGTCCGCCGCGTCCGCGAGGTACTCCTGCTCCTCAGCCGGGGTGTCCGGGGTGGAGTCCACCGACTCGGCCGCCTGGATCTCCTCGTCGTCCCGGCACCGGATGCCCTCACTGGCGGCCACCCCGCGCGGATCCCAGCTCACCAGGTCGTACCGCTCGCGCAGCTTCGAGGCGGTAGTGGCGTAGGAGGGCATCATGGACACACCGGAGCCGCCGGGCCCGCCGAAGTTGAACAGCAGGGACCCGAGGCGGTCGTCCCCCGTGGCCTTCGCCCGGATCAACGCCAGCCCGATCGTCCCGCCGTCCGGCTTCGCCCAGTCCAGTGGTACCTGGAGGGTGCCGCACTGCCATTCCTCACCGGGCGCGGGTGTGTCCCCGGAAGCCTCGCAGCGCCCCCAGTCGATCGCCGTCCCGCCGCTCCTGTCATGGTCGCCCGAGCCGTCGTCGGGTCCGCCGCTGCATCCTGCCGCCAGCAGCGCGGCACAGGCCGCCAGAGCCGTCCACCGTGCGAAACGCGTCATGTGCCCCATTCCCCTCGCGGGCCGTCCGCACTGTGCGGCGGATGGCGGTCAGGCCATGGTAGGCAGATCCCACACTCACCGTGGAAGCCTGTGGATAACCATCTGACCTGCTGTTTTGTAATGCTCTTTACCTGCTCGGGCTGCCCGCTACAGCGCTTCCTTGCGGGTGAGGTGGTTGAAGGCCAGCCATCCCGGGAGCACCGGCAGCCACAGGGTCAGCAGCCGGAACAGCAGCACCGCCGGCGCGGCGACCTCGCTGGGCAGTCCGACCGCGATCAGACCGACCGTCAGGGTCGCCTCGACCGCTCCCACACCACCCGGGGTGGGAGCCGCCGACCCCAGCGCGTTGCCCGCGAGGAAGACCACCGCGACCCCGGCCAGGCTGATCGACGTCGTCTCGTCGCCGAACGCCCGGACGGAGGCGTACAGGCACAGCACGAAGCAGGCGGTCAGCAGCAGCATGCCGCCGATGCCGGTGACCAGCTTCTGCGGGCGTTGCAGCACATCGAGCATCCGCGGCACGACCCCCGCGAAGAGCGACCGCACGCGCGTGAAGAGGAACTTCCGCAGGAACGGCACCGAGGTCACCACCAGCACCAGCACCGCCACCGTCAGCAGACCCGCGATGACCGTACGGGACGGAGACAGCGAGGGCGTCTTCTCGGTACCGGTCAGATAGCCGAACGCCAGCAGCATCAGGATGTGGCAGCCCAGCCCGAACAGCTGGGACGCGCCGACACTCGCCACCGCGAGCCCCGGCCGCACCCCGGCACGCTGGAGGAACCGGGTGTTCAGGGCGACACCGCCCACCGCCGCCGGGGCGACGATCTTCACGAAGGAACCGGCGACCTGCGCCGCCACCGTCCTGACGAACGGCACCCGCTCCGGCACGAACCCCAGCAGTGCCAGGGCCGCGGCGAAGTAGCTGGCGGCCGAGAACAGGGCGGCCGCCGCCACCCAGCCCCACTCCGCGTTGGCGATCAGCAACCCGAACTCGATGTGGGCGAGCTGCGTCAGCAGGAAGTACCCGCCGATGGCGCCGGCGATGAAACTGATCAGCGTGCGCGGACGCACCCGCTCGAGGCGGACCGGCTCGACCGGCGCCTGCGGCCTGATCCGCAGCACCTCGTGCCGGATCTGCGTGAGCAGGTCTTCCTCGCGGGCCTCCTCCAGCGCCTCGTCGATCGCCCGCTTCTCGGCCCGCTGCTCCGCGCGTACGGCCTTCTTGTCGGGCTTTTCGGCCATGGCGGGCCCGTCGGCCGAGAACTTCCCGGAGGGGTCCGCGGCCTGCTCCGCGCGCAACTGCTTGGCCTGGCGGGAGGCCTCCAGGACCGCCTCACGCTCGCGCTCGGCCCGCTCCCGGGCGAGCCGGCGCAGCGTCGCGCGCGTGGAGCGGCTCAGCGCGATGGGCTGAAGCATCGGCAGGCAGTCCGCCACGGCGTCGGGGCCGAGCACGCTCAGAGCCGACGCCACCGCGCGTTCGGCGCCCACCCGGAGCCCCAGCGTCACCAGCAGCTGGGAGATGTCTATGCGCAGCAGCAGTTCGCCGGCCGCGATCTCCCCGACCCGCAGATCGGTGAGGATCACCGTGCCGGAACGATCCACCAGGATCGCGTCGCCGACCAGCCTGCGGTGCGCGATCCGGCGGGACTGCAACGCCTGCACCTGACGCCAGGTGTCGCGCAGCAGCGTGTCGGTGATCTCCTCGTCCGGCAGCGAGTCGAGGGTGCGCCCGCCACTGTGCTCGTAGACGAGCATCACCGCGTCGGGGCCGAGCTCGGACATCGCGATCAGCTTCGGCGCGTTGGCACCGGCCGCGATGGCCGCGTACGCCAGCAGTGCCTCCTGCTCGAGCGCCTGGCGCAGGGACTGGAAGCTTCTGCGGGTGGCGAAGCCGCGCAGGGTCAGATTGCGCCACGCGCGGTAGAAGAAGCCCTGTGCCTGCTGCTCGCGGTCGACCACGGTCACGTCCAGCGGCGGACCGTCCTCCAGGGTGACGAAGTACCGGCGGCCCCGGTCCCCGGCCTCGACGACGTCCGTTGCCTCCTGGCGGGACGCGCTCACCGGATGGAAGCCGACGGTCCGCAGGCCCGCCATCAGGGTCTGCCCGGTGGGGCGCACATTGGGCGACCCGACCGCATAGAGGGTGCCGTACGCGACGGTCCAGCCGAGCAGCACCGTCAGGATGACCGAGAACGGAGTCGTGTACCCGGTGACCAGCATCGAAAAGGCATCGAGGAGCAGCACGACCCACAGCACCGCGCGCCATCTGGGTCTGCGGGACATGCCGACGGCCGTCATGTAGGCGATGACGGGTGCCAGGTAGCCGTGCACCGGATCGGTGAGGGCGTGGACGTCGCCGGGGGAGGGCTGGGTCAGCGCCTCCTGGATCGAGCCGGGGGCCGCCCGCGCGACCCACAGATCCGTGGCGAGTGTCACTCCGTGCGCGAGGACGGCGGCGAGCACACCGTCGGCGATCCGCAGCCCGTCCCGTTTGATCAGCCGTTCGATGGCGAAGGCGACCGGCACGAGAAGGATCGCGATGCTGGAGGCCAGACCGGCGATCTTGATGAGCAGGTCGGGCGCCTGACCGGTGCCCTTGGTGATGTCCTGTTCCAGCCCCGAGGTGGTGCCGTGGGCGAACGCGGCGATCGCCAGCAGCACCCCGATGGCGAGCGCACCCACCAGGAGCCGCATGAGATCGGACGGACGGTGCACACGTGCGGGGAGGAGGGGTTCGTCGCCCTCGACCTCGTCGACGCGCGCCGGATCGGCGCCGTCGGTGCCGTGGGCATCCGGAGCAGGCTGCTTCCCGGCCGCCTCGGTGCCGGCGTCCTTGGCGCCGGCACCCTGTGGATCGGTGCGACCGGTGTCCGGGCGCGACGAAATGTCAGGGGTGCCCGCCGTGTCCCCGGGGTGCGCACCCTGCTCCGTCATTGCCTCTTCTTGATCTCGTATCACCAGTCACCGCCCGCACGATGGTGGCATGCCGCACCGCCGCACGCGGGCAGCAGGGTCGACGTGAGGGGTCGCACAGTCTGCCCGAAGTGCGATTCCCCGGCGAGGCGTACGTACACCCCGGTGGGCGTCATATCGCCGGTCGCGTTGTCGGTGGGGTGGTGCAGGATGGGCAGGATGAGCCAGCAGCGCCTTCCGTCCGACACCGGCCCGGAGCACGCGGGCACCCTGCCCGAGTACGCCGAGCGGGTCCTCGACGTGGCCGAGCGGATCCCGCCGGGCCGTGTGATGACGTACGGCGACGTGGCCGAGTGGCTGGGGGAGGCCGGCCCCCGGCAGGTCGGGCGCGTGATGGCGCTCTACGGGGGAGCCGTCCCGTGGTGGCGGGTCGTCCGCGCGGACGGGGTGCTGCTGCCGGGCCACGAGCTGAGAGCCCTCGACCACTACCGGGCGGAGGGCACCCCACTGAAGGAGGCGGGCCCGGCCGCCGAGGGGCACCTGCCGCGCCTCGAGATGAAGCGCGCGCGGTGGGACGGCGGCGGGCCCGCGGACGGCGGCGGGCCCGCGGGGGGTCACATCGGCCGGCGTCCGCCATCGGACGTACCGTCGTACGACCTGTGATCCATACGGGGGAAACGGGGCACGTCCCTGGCATGACGTACGTTCGTGAGGCGGGTGACACGAGTGCCGCATGTGTCGGGAGGGAAGAAGCGGAAGCTGTGCTCCCGTACTCCCCGTCGGCGTAGCGTCAACCGCACGTGTCCCCCTCGACCCCGCGGCCACCGCCCTCCACACGCGGTGGAACGGCAACCAGCACACCCACCAGGACCGGCGAACCACGTGAGCTCCTCTTCCTCCAGCAATGGCCTGTCGCACCCCCAGGTGCGGCGGGGAAACCATGGCGCTCATCGACTGGTTCGTACCCCGCCGGCCCGCACATCTCCCCCTCGACTGGACGCCGCACAGCGCTCCGTGGTTGACCACAGGACCGGACCGATGCTCGTCCTCGCAGGTCCGGGCACCGGGAAGACCACCACACTGGTCGAGTCGGTGGCCGCGCGCATCGCCCGCGGAGGTGATCCCGAACGCATCCTCGTGCTGACGTTCAGCCGCAGGGCGGCGGTCGAGCTGCGCGACCGCATGGCCCTGCGCATAGGGGCCGCGCGCGCGCCCCGGGCGACCACGTTCCACTCGCTGTGCTACGCCCTGATCCGCGCCCACCAGGACAGCGACCTCTTCGTCGAGCCGCTGCGGCTGCTGTCGGGCCCCGAGCAGGACGTCACCGTCCGTGAGCTGCTCGCGGGCCAGGTCGACCTGGAACGCCTCGGCCTGGCACATGTGCGCTGGCCGGACGAACTGCGCGCCTGCCTGACCACCCGCGGCTTCGCCGACGAGGTCCGCGCGGTGCTCGCCCGCAGCCGCGAGCTGGGACTGGGCCCCGACGCCCTGGACGCCTTCGCCCGCCGCATCGGACGCCCCGACTGGCGTGCCGCGTCCGCTTTCCTCGCCGAGTATCTCGACGTCCTCGACCTGCAGGGCGTCCTCGACTACGCCGAACTGGTCCACCGCGCGGTGCTCCTCGCCCGCCGCCCCGAGACCGCCCGGCAGCTCGCCGCGCGCTACGACGCCGTGTACGTGGACGAGTACCAGGACACCGACCCGGCGCAGGTACGGCTACTGCAGGCGCTGGCCGGCGGCGGCCGCACCCTGGTCGCCCTCGGTGACCCGGACCAGTCGATCTACGCCTTCCGGGGCGCGGACGTGAACGGCATCCTGGACTTCCCCGACGCGTTCCCCCGCGCGGACGGCCGCCCGGCCCCGGTCGAGGTGCTGCGCGTCGCGCGCCGCTCCGGCGCGGCTCTGCTGGCCGCCACCCGCCTGGTCACCCAGCGCATGCCGCTGCCCCGCCTGCCCGCCGAGAAGGTCCGCGCCCACCGGGAGCTCACCCCGGTACGGGACGGCGGCCGGGCCGAGGTCTACACGTACCCGACCTCGGGCACGGAGCTGGACAACATCGCCGACATCCTGCGCAGGGCCCACCTGGAGGACGGCGTCGCCTGGAACGACATGGCCGTCCTGGTGCGGGCCGGCTCCCGCGCCCTTCCCGTCGTCCGCCGCGCCCTCGCCTCTGCGGGCGTCCCGGTGGACGTCGACGGCAACGACCTTCCCCTGCGCCACGAACCGGCGGTGACCCCGCTGCTCACGGCCCTGCGAGCGGTGGCGACGGCGGAGGCGGCCGCCGGGCCGGAGCCGGAGGCTCCAGGGGAGGCGGAGGGTGAGGGGCCGGGGCAGGATCAGGTGCAGGGGCCGGAGCAACCCTGCTGGCTCGACACCGAGACCGCGCTCACCCTGCTCACCTCCCCTCTCGCGGGCATGGACGCCGCCGACCTGCGCCGTCTCGGTCGGGCCCTGCGCGAGGAGGAGCGGGCCGCCGGCAATGTGCTGCCGCCACCCTCGGACGAACTCCTCGCGCGGGCGCTGGCCGAACCCGAGCGGCTGGTCGTGCACGACCCCACGTACGCGCGCGGAGCCCAGCGACTCGGCGCTCTGCTGCGCACGGCACGTGAACGCCTGGCGAGCGGCGGCACCGCCGAGGAGGCGCTGTGGGACCTGTGGGACGGCACCCCGTGGCCCACGCGACTGGAACGCTCCGCCCGCCGCGGCGGTGCGGCAGGACGCAACGCCGACCGGGACCTGGACGCGGTGTGCGCCCTGTTCGCGACCGCCGCCCGCGCGGAGGAACGCACCGGAGGCCGTGGCGCCCTGAACTTCCTGGAGGGGATCGACGCCGAGGACATCGCCGCAGACACCCTCACCCGCCGCGCCGTACGCCCCGACGCCGTACGCCTGATGACCGCGCACCGCGCCAAGGGCCTGGAGTGGCGACTGGTCGTCGTGGCCGGTGTCCAGGAGGGCCTGTGGCCCGACCTGCGCCGCCGCGGCTCCCTGCTGGAGGCCGACCGTATCGGCCGCGACGGGCTCGCCGAACCGCTCACCCCCGGTGCGCTCCTCGCCGAGGAACGCCGCCTGTTCTACGTCGCCGCCACCCGGGCGCGTGAACGGCTTGTCGTGACGGCCGTGAAGGCCCCCGCCGACGACGGCGACCAGCCCTCCCGCTTCCTGGCCGAGCTCGGCGTCGAACCCAAGGACGTCACCGGGCGCCCCCGCCGCCCGCTGTCCGTCGCCGCGCTCGTCGCCGAGCTGCGTGCCACCACCGTCGACCCGCGCGTCTCCGACACCCTCAGGGAGGCCGCCGCCCGCCGGCTCGCCCGGCTCGCCGCCCTCGCCGACGAGGACGGCCGCCCCCTGGTGCCGTCCGCCCACCCGTACCGCTGGTGGGGCATGTACGAACCCACCCGGAGCAAGGTGCCGCTGCGCAGCCGCGACCAGCCCGTCGTACTCTCCGGCAGCGCCCTCGACCAGCTCGCCAACACCTGCGCCCTGCAGTGGTTCCTCGGCCGGGAAGTGAAGGCCGACGCCCCCGCGACCGTCGCCCAGGGCTTCGGCAACGTGGTGCACGCCCTCGCCGACGAGGTGGCCTCCGGGCACACTCCGGCCGACCTCGCCGTCCTCATGGAACGACTCGACTCCGTGTGGAACGCACTCGCCTTCGACGCGCCGTGGAAGTCCCAGCAGGAGAAGCAGAACGCGCGCGTGGCACTCGAACGCTTCCTGAAGTGGCACGTCATGGACCGCACCGGCCGTACCCCGGTGGCCAGTGAGCACGACTTCGACGTCCGGCTCGAAGCCGGCGACTACGAGGTCCGCATCCGCGGTCAGATGGACCGCGTCGAAGCCGATGGCGAGGGCCGCGCCTACGTCGTCGACTTCAAGACCGGCAAGCACGCCCCCAGCTCCGCCGAGGTGGCCCGCCACCCTCAGCTCGCCGTCTACCAGCTCGCCGTGCAGGAGGGCGCCGTCGACGAGGTGTTCGACGGGGCACGCCCCCGGACGGGCGGCGCCGAACTGGTCCAGCTGCGCCGGCCGGCCGCCAAACGGGACGGCGGGGAGACCCTGCCCAAGGTGCAGGCCCAGGAGCCGCTGGAGGGGGAGCAGCGGGAGTGGGTCGGCGACCTGCTGGCGACGGCCGCCGGAAAGGTCCTCGACGAACGCTTCACCCCGAACGAGGGGCAGCACTGCGCCCACTGCGCCTTCCGGGCCTCGTGCAGCGCCCGCCCGGAGGGCCGACACGTGATCGAGTGATCGGGGCGGACCATTGCGGTGGTGCCCACGACCTCGTGAGGCGTATGAGTGAGGCGCATGAGGGTGTGGTGCACGACCCGGGCGCACACGATCCTGATGGCGCACGCGCCCTGGTGCGGTGCGCCGGTGACCGGCGTGACGCATCGCACCAACCGCGCCGACCTGCGGTTCTCCGGCCGCTGGGGGAGCGATACGGCTTTTTGTCAGTGGCCGCCGTTAGCCTCTGCATGTGCATGCACGCATCAGCGATCCCGAGCAGCTCAAGGAGCTCCTCGGGATCCCTTTCACTCCCGAGCAGACGGCCTGCATCGTCGCGCCGCCCGCTCCTCAGGTGATCGTGGCCGGAGCCGGCTCCGGCAAGACGACGGTGATGGCGGCACGCGTGGTGTGGCTGGTCGGCACCGGCCAGGTCGCCCCGGAGCAGGTGCTCGGCCTCACCTTCACCAACAAGGCCGCCGGCGAACTCGCCGAACGCGTCCGCAAGGCATTGATCAGGGCAGGCGTCACCGATCCCGACACCATCGACCCGGACAACCCACCGGGCGAACCGGTGATCTCCACCTACCACGCCTTCGCGGGCCGCCTCCTGACCGACCACGGGCTGCGCATCGGCCTCGAGCCGACCTCCCGCCTCCTCGCCGACGCCACCCGCTACCAGCTCGCCGCGCGGGTGCTGCGCGAGGCCCCCGGCCCCTACCCCGCCCTCGCCCGTTCCTTCCCCGACCTGGTCGGCGACCTCCTCACCCTCGACGGCGAACTCTCCGAGCACCTCGTACGGCCCGAGGACCTGCACGGCCACGACACCGAACTGCTGCGCACCCTGGAGAACATCAAGCTCACCAACGCCGACCTGCGCAAAGTGCCCGAAGCGGCCGCCGCGCGGCGCGAACTCGCCGACCTCGTCCTGCGCTACCGGGCCGCCAAACGCGAACGCGACCTGTTCGACTTCGGCGACCAGATCGCCCTCTCGGCCCAGCTCGCCCGGATCCCCGAGGCGGGCCGCGTCCTGCGCGACGAGTTCCGCGTGGTCCTCCTCGACGAGTACCAGGACACCTCGGTCGCCCAGCGCGTGCTCCTCGCCGGCCTGTTCGGCGGCGGCACCGGCCATCCGGTCACCGCCGTCGGCGACCCCTGCCAGGCGATCTACGGCTGGCGCGGTGCCTCCGTCGCCAACCTCGACGACTTCCCCGAACACTTCGCGCGGGCCGACGGCGGTCCCGCCACCCGCCAGTCGCTCAGCGAGAACCGCCGCAGCGGCGGTCGCCTGCTGGACCTCGCCAACGGCCTCGCCGAGCCCCTGCGAGCCATGCACGCGGGTGTGGAAGCCCTCCGCCCGGCGCCGGGAGCCGAGCGGGACGGCACCGTCCGCTGTGCCCTGCTGCCCACCCACGCCGAGGAACTCGACTGGATCGCCGACTCCATCGCCCACCTCGTACGCACGGGGAAGGAGCCCGGCGAGATCGCCGTCCTGTGCCGCACGGCGACCGACTTCGCCGAGATCCAGAGCACCCTCGTCGCCCGGGACGTACCCGTCGAGGTCGTCGGCCTGTCCGGGCTGCTGCACCTGCCCGAGATCGCCGACCTGATCGCCGTCTGCGAGGTCCTCCAGGACCCCGGTGCGAACGCCTCGCTCGTCCGCCTGCTGACCGGCCCTCGCTGGTGCATCGGACCGCGCGACCTCGCCCTCCTCGGGCGCCGTGCGCGGCTGCTCGTGTCCCACGCGCGCGTGGACGGCGAGGACGACCCCGACCGCCGCCTCGCCGAGGCCGTCGAGGGCATCGACCCGTCCGAAATGATCTCGCTCGCCGACGCCCTCGACACGTTCCTGGAGACCCCGCTGGACGGTCACGGGGACGCCGACGGGCTGCCCTTCTCACCGGACGCGCGTGTGCGGTTCGCCCGGTTGGCCGCCGAATTGCGCGACCTGCGCCGCTCCCTGGCCGACCCGCTGATGGACGTCCTGCACCGCGTCCTCGCCGTCACCGGCCTGGAGATCGAACTGTCGGCGTCCCCGCACGCCCTGGCCGCCCGCCGCCGCGAGACCCTCTCCAACTTCCTCGACATCGCCGCCTCCTTCGCCGCCGGGGACGCCGAGGCCGGCCTGCTCGCCTTCCTCGGCTTCCTGCGCACCGCCGCCCAGTACGAGAAGGGCCTCGACAACGCGCTGCCCGGCGGCGAGAACACCGTCAAGGTGCTCACCGCGCACAAGTCCAAGGGCCTGGAGTGGGACGTCGTGGCCGTCCCCGGACTGGTCACCGGCACCTTCCCCAGCGGCCAGGGCCGCGAGAAGTGGACCGCGCAGGGCAAGGTCCTGCCGCACGGGCTGCGCGGCGACGCCGACACCCTGCCCGACATCGAATCCTGGGACTCCCGGGGCCTGAAGGCCTTCCACGAGGCGATGAAGGAGCACCAGCACACCGAGGAGCTCCGCCTCGGCTACGTCACCTTCACCCGCCCCCGCTCGCTGCTGCTCGGCTCCGGCCACTGGTGGGGGCCCTCCCAGAAGAAGCCGCGCGGGCCGTCCGCGTTCCTCCAGGCCCTCCACGACCACTGTGCCGCCGGGTACGGCGAGATCGAGGCATGGGCGGACGAGCCCGCCGAGGACGACGAGAACCCCGCCCTGCACCGGGCCACCCAGGACCAGGTGTGGCCCCTCCCGCTGGACGACGACGCCCTCGCCCGCCGCCGCGCCGCCGCCGACACCGTCCTGGCCCACCTCGAGAGCCTCGCCGGCCACCCCGACGACCCTCCCCCGGCCGTACACACCGCGGACACGTACGACGACCCGGACTGGCCCCGGCCCCCGGACGACGAGGACCTCCCGCCCGACGACGTCGACCCCTTCGCCGACGACGCGTCCGGCGAGGGCGACTGGGACTCCTGGACCGCAGAGCGCCCCATCGGCAGTCTCCCGGCCGACCGTCCCGTCGACCGACGCCCCACCATCCCGCACCAAGCGACCGCCCCTGAGCCCACCGGGCCCCCCGACGCCCCGGACTCGGCGGCCCCGGCCCTCTGGGCGGAACCCGCCGCGCCCCGCCTCACGCCGGAGGAGGCCCGTACCGTCGCCTCCTGGGACCGCGACCTCGACGCCCTCACCGGCGAACTGCTGCGCGCCCGGGACAGCGTCACCGAGATCCTGCTGCCCGCTTCGCTCACCGCGTCCCAGCTGCTGCGGCTGGCCGCGGACCCGGACGGCTTCGCGCGGGAGCTGGCCCGCCCCATGCCCCGGCCGCCGCAGCCGGCCGCCCGCCGAGGCACCCGCTTCCACGCCTGGGTCGAGGCCCGCTTCGAGGAACTGACACTGCCCCTGCTCGAACCGGACGACCTCCCCGGCAGCGAGGCCGAGATCGCTGACGAACACGACCTCGCCGCCCTCAAGGAGGCATTCGAACGCACCGCGTACGCCCACCGCACGCCCTACCGTGTGGAGGCCCCCTTCCAGCTGGCGATCGCCGGCCGGGTCGTCCGCGGCCGCATCGACGCCGTCTACCGGCAGGACGGCAGCGATGCGGGCGGGACCGGGACCGGGGGTGGCGACAGCGACGGCGACGGGAGCAGCGCCGGCGCCGGGGCGACGTACGAGATCGTCGACTGGAAGACCGGCCGCGGTCACACCGCCGACCCGCTCCAGCTCGCCGTCTACCGGCTCGCCTGGGCCGAGCAGCAGGGCGTTCCCCCGGAGTCGGTCAGCGCCGCCTTCCTGTACGTACGCACCGGCGAGGTCGTACGCCCCGAGGCGCTGCCGGACCGCGCGGCCATCGAACGGCTGCTGCTGGAAGAACCGTCCGGTGAGATACCGCACTCCGAGGACACCCCCGCGGGCCGATAGGCTCGAGACCATGAGCCAGCCCGTTGACAGTGCCGTCAGCGCCGTCCGTACATACATCGAGCAGCACCGTGCCGCCTTCCTCGACGACCTCACCGAGTGGCTGCGCATCCCCTCGGTGTCGGCCCAGCCCGATCACGCACCCGACGTGCGCCGCAGCGCCGACTGGCTCGCCGCCGCACTCACCGCGACCGGCTTTCCGACCGCCGAGGTCTGGCCGACCCCGGGCGCCCCCGCCGTCTACGCCGAATGGCCCTCCTCGGACCCCGGGGCGCCCACCGTCCTGGTCTACGGCCACCACGACGTGCAGCCCGCCGCCCGGGAGGACGGCTGGCACAGCGAGCCCTTCGAACCCCTCGTCCGGGACAACCGGATGTACGCGCGGGGGGCGGCCGACGACAAGGGCCAGGTGTTCTTCCACACCCTCGGCGTCCGGGCCCACCTCGCCACGACCGGCCGTACCGCCCCCGCAGTGCACCTGAAGTTGCTGATCGAGGGCGAGGAGGAATCCGGCTCACCCCACTTCCGGACCCTCGTCGAGCGGCACGCGGACCGGCTCGCCGCCGACGTGGTGACCGTCTCCGACACCGGGATGTGGTCCGAGGACACCCCCACCGTGTGCACCGGCATGCGCGGCCTCGCCGAGTGCGAGATCCGGCTGCACGGCCCGGACCAGGACATCCACTCCGGTTCCTTCGGCGGCGCGGTGCCCAACCCGGCCACCGCCGTCGCCCGTCTGGTCGCCGCGCTGCACGACGAGCACGCGCGCGTGGCGATCCCCGGCTTCTACGACGGCGTCGTCGAGCTCACCGACCGCGAACGCGAACTCTTCGCCGAACTGCCCTTCGACGAGCAGGAGTGGCTGCGCGCCGCCTCCTCCCACGCCACCGGCGGCGAGGCCGGATACAGCACCCTGGAGCGCGTCTGGGCCCGCCCCACCGCGGAGGTCAACGGCATCGGCGGCGGCTACCAGGGCCCCGGCAGTAAAACGATCATCCCGTCCTCCGCCATGGTCAAACTGTCCTTCCGGCTGGTCGCGGGACAGGACCCCGACCACATCGAGAAGGCCGTCCGCGACTGGGTGGCCGGGCAGATTCCCGACGGCGTCCGGTGCGAGATCGCCTTCAGCCCCGCCACCCGCCCGTGCCTGACCCCGCTGGACCACCCGGCCCTCGAATCCGTGGCCCGCGCCATGGGCCGGGCCTTCGGCACACCCGTCCGCTTCACGCGCGAGGGCGGTTCCGGACCGGCCGCCGACCTCCAGGACGTGCTCGGCGTCCCCGTGCTCTTCCTCGGCATCTCCGTTCCGTCCGACGGATGGCACGCCCCCGACGAGAAGGTCGAACTGGACCTGCTCCTCAAGGGTGCCGAGGCCGCCGCACACCTCTGGGACGACCTCGCCGAGCACTGGCAGCGCGTGCCCTGAACGCTCTCAGGCCGTCCGACCCGGGCTGCCCGCGCGGGGCACACTGGAAGCACCCCGCCGCGTGCCGCCGGGTCCGGTCGCCTCCCGCCCGTACGACCCGCTGAACCGACCGCCGACCCGAACGCCGATCCCATCCGTTTCACCGGGGGAGTTGGAAGCACCCGTGACCACCTGGACCGACCACACCGCCGACCGCCCCGTCTCGCTCACCGCCACGAGCGGCATCAACCGCGCCGCCCACCACCGGCTCGACGAAGCATGGCTCGCGGCGGCCTGGAGCCACCCCTCGACGCGCTGCTTCGTGGTCTCCGGCGGCCAGGTCCTCATAGACGAGACGGCCGACGGCCGCACCGAACTCGTCATGACGCCCTCCTTCGAGGCCCCGCTCACCGAAGCACACCGTTATTTCCTGGGTACCGACGAGGACGGCGTCAGCTACTTCGCCCTGCAGAAGGACGCCCTGCCCGGCCGCATGGACGACTCCGCCCGGCCGGCCGGGCTGCGCGAGGCGGGCCTGCTCCTGTCACCCCGCGACGCGGGTCTGATGGTGCACGCGGTCGCCCTGGAGAACTGGCAACGGCTGCACCGCTTCTGCTCCCGCTGCGGCGAGCGCACCGTCATCGCCGCGGCCGGCCACATTCGCCGCTGCCCGGCCTGCGGTGCCGAGCACTACCCGCGCACCGACCCCGCGGTGATCATGTCCGTCATCGACGACCAGGACCGCATCCTGCTCGGCCGCCAGGTCCACTGGCCCGAGGGCCGCTTCTCGACGCTCGCCGGCTTCGTCGAGCCGGGGGAGTCCATTGAGCAGTCGGTGCGCCGCGAGGTCCACGAGGAGGTCGGCATCAGCGTCGGCGAGGTCGAGTACGTCGCCAGCCAGCCCTGGCCGTTCCCCTCCAGCCTCATGCTGGGCTTCGTCGCCCGCGCCACCTCGACCGAGATCGACGTCGACGGCGACGAGATCCACGAGGCCCGTTGGTTCTCCCGGGACCAACTGGGCGCCGCTTTCGAGTCCGGCGAGATGCTCCCGCCCTACGGCATCTCGATCGCGGCCCGCCTGATCGAGCGCTGGTACGGCAAGCCCCTCCCGACCCGCACCGCCTTCTGACCCGCGGCGCTTTCCGACCTGCACCGCTTTTTGCCTCGCGGCGCCCGATGTATCGCGACAGAGCGGGGTGGGCCTTCCCGGACCAGGCCTTGATCAGGCCCTCGATCAGGGACGCCCACCCCGCTCCGGGTGAACCGCTCGCTCTGAGGTTCCCCCGCTGCGCGGGAGGTGCTGATTCACCGGCCCTGCCATCGTCCTGTGCGTGTTGTCGTACAAACAGGTGCGCCCCCTCCGGTCAAATCGACCGGAGGGGGCGCCGAGCCTGGGAGGTTCAGGCGCCGAGAGCCTGCTTCACCTGGGCAAGGCTCGGGTTCGTCATGACCACCTCGCCGTCACCGGTGCCGGGAACCACCCGAACCGTCGGGACCGTCTGGTTCCCGCCGTTCGCCTTCTCCACGAAGGCGGCGGAGTCCGGGTCCTGCTCGATGTTGATCTCGGTGTACGCGATGCCCTCGCGGTCCATCTGGCCCTTCAGGCGGCGGCAGTATCCGCACCACGTGGTGCTGTACATCGTCACAGTGCCCGGCATGTTTCTCGCGCTCCTTCGGCGACTCGGGGAAGTCCTCGCTGAGGGAGGAACGTACTTGAAAGCTCCACCATTCCCAGAGGCCGCGGCCCGCTTCACCTGCATGACGTGATGTCCGCCCCACCAGCCTGACGTGGTGCCTGCCGCACGAGGACGTGATGGCTGCCGTATAAGTACGACTGCGGGGCCGTGCCTGTGGACAACCGGCTCAGCCGTCTCCGGCGACCTGGCAGCATGGCTGTGTGACAGCAGCAACGCACTCCCCTCTCTTCCCACAGGTACCGGACTCGGCCGACGCGGTGCTCGAAGGGCTCGACCCCGAGCAGCGTGAAGTCGCCACCGCCCTGCACGGCCCGGTGTGTGTGCTGGCGGGCGCCGGTACCGGCAAGACCAGAGCGATCACCCACCGGATCGCCTACGGGGTACGCGCCGGGGTCCTCCAGCCCTCCAGCGTGCTCGCCGTCACCTTCACCAACCGCGCCGCCGGGGAGATGCGCGGGCGACTGCGCCAGCTCGGCGCCGTAGGGGTCCAGGCCCGTACCTTCCACTCGGCGGCGCTCCGCCAGCTCCAGTACTTCTGGCCGAAAGCGGTCGGTGGCTCCCTGCCCCGGCTGGTCGACCGCAAGATCCAGCTCGTCGCCGACGCGGCCGCCGCCTGCCGCATCCGGCTCGACCGGGGCGAGCTGCGGGACGTCACCGCCGAGATCGAGTGGTCCAAGGTCACCCAGACCGTCCCGGCCGACTACCCGCCCGCCGCCGCCAAGGCCGCGCGTGAGGCGACCCGCGACCCCGCCGAGATCGCCCAGCTCTACGCCGCCTACGAGGACCTCAAGCGGGAGCGGGGGGTCATCGACTTCGAGGACGTGCTGCTGCTCACCGTGGCCGTGCTCCAGGACCGACAGGACATCGCGGAACAGGTCCGCGCCCAGTACCAGCACTTCGTCGTCGACGAGTACCAGGACGTCAGCCCGCTCCAGCAGCGGCTGCTGGAGCTTTGGCTCGGCGACCGGGAGAACCTGTGCGTGGTCGGCGACGCCAGCCAGACGATCTATTCGTTCACGGGCGCAACACCAGACCACCTGCTCGACTTCCGTACCAAGCACCCCGGTGCCACCGTCGTGAAACTGGTCCGCGACTACCGTTCGACCCCCCAGGTGGTCCGTCTCGCCAACGGACTGCTCGCCCAGGCGCACGGCCGTGCCGCCGATCACCGGCTGGAACTCGTCTCCCAGCGTGGCCCGGGACCCGAGCCCGTCTTCACCGAGTACACCGATGAACCCGCGGAGGCCGAGGGCGCCGCGCGCCGGATCGGCGAACTGATCGGCGCCGGTGTCCGGGCCAGTGAGATCGCCGTGCTGTTCCGCACGAACTCCCAGTCCGAGACCTACGAGCAGGCGCTCGCGGACGCCGGAGTGCCGTACCAGCTGCGTGGCGCCGAGCGCTTCTTCGACCGCCCGGAGGTGCGCAAGGCGGGCAGCGCCCTGCGCGCGGCAGCCCGCTTCGGCGGCAACGACAGTCTCCTCGACGACGTGGTGGACCTGCCCTCCCAGGTACGTGCCGTGTTGTCGGGCGAAGGCTGGACGGCGCAGCCGCCGGCGGGCTCGGGGGCGGTGCGGGAGCGCTGGGAGTCCCTGGCCGCTCTGGTGAACCTCGCCCAGGACTTCGCCGCCGCGAAGCCGGCCGCCACCCTCGCCGATCTCGTCGCCGAACTCGACGAGCGGGCAGGTGCCCAGCACGCCCCGACCGTGCAGGGCGTCACGCTCGCGTCGCTGCACTCGGCCAAGGGCCTGGAGTGGGACGTGGTCTTCCTGGTCGGTGTCGCCGAGGGCATGATGCCGATCACCTACGCGAAGACCGACGAACAGATCGAGGAGGAGCGCCGCCTCCTCTATGTAGGTGTCACCCGGGCGCGGGAGCGTCTCCACGTCTCCTGGTCGCTGGCCCGTTCGCCCGGCGGGCGGGCGAACCGCCGGCCCAGCCGTTTCCTCGACGGGCTTCGTTCCGGCTCGCCGGCAGGCCGCGGCGGCGCGGCCGGCACCGGGGCCACGGGGGGTGTGGAGCGTGGTGCGGCCGGGAGGGTGACCGCCGTCTCCGTGGCCCCGGAACCGAGACGCAGGCAGCGCAGCCCCGCCCGCTGCCGGGTCTGCGGCCGCACGCTGACGGACGCGGGCGAGATGAAGCTGATGCGCTGCGAGGACTGCCCCTCAGACATGGACGAGGGCGTCTACGAGCGGCTGCACGACTGGCGTGGTGAGCAGGCGCGGCGCAGTGGTCAGCCCGCCTTCTGCGTCTTCACCGACAAAACGCTGATGGCCATCGCCGAGGCCGTCCCCGAGGACCCGCCGGGGCTCGCCCGCATCCCCGGCGTGGGGAAGCGCAAGCTGGACCGCTACGGGGCCGACGTACTGGCGATCTGCGCAGGCAGGGACGGGGCGCAGGGCAAAGATCAGGACTGATTCCAACTCGTCGAGAAAATAGTTTGCGCATGCCCCGGGAATCCCCATAGGTTCTTAGACACGAGAACAGCGGCCTTCTCGGAGGCCCTGATTCCGTGTTGTACTTGCATATCCGTCGGACCGGCTGACCCCGGTCCCCCGATGCGCCGAGAGGAGGCGAGTCCTGTGATCAACATCAACACCAGCTCCGTCGTCAAAATGACCGATCGCTCGGCCGTCTCCCTGTGCATTCTCGGCGCCTCGAATCAGGGCACCGGTCTGTCCGGCGTCCCCGCCGCACGTCCGGCGTCCTCCGTTGCTCCCGCGAGCCCTGTCGTCCGTGAGCGCGATGAGCGACCGATCAAGGCACTGGGAGCGGTAGAGGCACAGGCGAAGGCCTATGCCTTTGCGGCGGTCGGTGCCGAATTCCGGAAGCAGACGACGCAGCACCACCTGATGTGGGCCTTCCGTGGGCCAGAACCCTGGAGTGATCCAGCCTGATTCGATCAGGCCGGCGCCTTCAGGGCCGCGGAACCCCACCCGGGATCCGCGGCCCTTCTGTTTGTCCCCGAACGGGGACGACGGACCGAAGCGCCTCGGGACAAGACAAGAACCCGGTACCAGCCGCCACCCGGCCCACCGGCCGGAAACGACCAGACGAGGAAGACGAACCGTGCAACTCGAAGCGCACGCCCCGTCCGTACCGCCTTCCGACACGATTCCCAAGCCTGGCTCCACGGAGGACCCGACCTTGACTCCGCTCACCGCGCTCACCGCGCTCGACGACGCCATCGAGAACCTCGGTGTACCCGTCCCCTGCCGTTCCTACGACCCGGAGGTCTTCTTCGCCGAGTCGCCGGCGGACGTCGAGTACGCCAAGTCCCTCTGCCGCACCTGCCCGTTGATGGAGGCATGCCTCGCCGGCGCCAAGGAGCGGCGTGAGCCGTGGGGCGTCTGGGGCGGCGAGCTGTTCGTCCAGGGCGTCGTTGTCGCCCGGAAGCGGCCGCGTGGCCGTCCGCGGAAGAACCCGGTCACGGCATGAACACCCCAGGAACGATCGACCGCCCCTTCACGCACGACCCCCAGAAGCAGGCCCCGATGATGCCGACCGCCGATGAGCCCGCAGGCTCCGCGACCGAAGACTTCACCACCCGCGGTGCGAACGACTCGCGCCAGAACAGGACCCGTGAGATGCAACTCATTCCAGAAGCCCTGGCCCGTGCGCATATGCACGAGCGCCTGCACCAGGCCGAGCGGGAGCGCCGGGCGGCACGCCTGGTGACCGCTCGCCGGATGCAGCGCCGCGCCGAGCGCGCCTCCCAGCTCGCCCGCCGCGCACTCGCCATGGCCGTCATGCAGTAGCCGATTCAACCGATGGAGTCGATTCGACCTTCGAGTCGACCCAGCCCATCGTGGCTCTCCCGTGGGGGCCGGTCCGTGCCGAACGGACCGGCCCCCACGGTACGTTGCGCCGAGTGGGCCGTCCGGTACGGCGTTGTCGTCACCGGGCGACGAGCCATTCCAAAGACGGAGACGGTGACGACCGCCCGGCCGCGGAACAGACGCCCCAGATGTGCGCCCGCTGTGGTGTGTCGGCCGAGGGACCGCAGCCGACCTGGGCCCTTTCAGTGGAGAACGGCACCCGTCGGAACCACTGCGAGGCCTGTTCCCGTGAGCACCTGCGAGCGATCGAGGGCCGCCCGGGCGCACAGTGGTGGTGACAGCGGGCGCGGGCCGGGCGGGTGCCTCTCACGCCTGCGCCGTCGACGCCTCCTCGGCCGGTTCGGCCGCCTCGCCTCTGGCGGCCACCTCCGAGGGTTTCCCCTCCGCAGCCTTCCTCGCCACAGGCTCCCCCTTCGTGGGTTTCCGCTTCGCGGACCTCTGCTTGGCGGACTTCCGTCCGGCGGGTTTCGCCTCCGAGGGCTCCTTCACCAGGGTCTCGTCCACCGCTTGCCTCGGCACCAGTTCCCCTGCTCCCCCAGTTGCCTCTGCTTCCGCTTCTTGCGCCTCTGCCGGGACGAACCCCGGTAGCCACTCCCGCAGTTCGTCGCGCAGCCGTACCGTCCCGCCCAGCTGGCACAGCACACCGATCGTGCTCAGGGTCACCCGGTGGATCAGCAGATACGCCGGGGGAAGGTTGAGCTGCTTGGCCAGCTGGTAGGCGGGGGAGCGGGGGTCGCCGATGCGGGCGGCCTGGCCGCGCATCCAGCCACGGGTGAACGTGAACGCCTCGACCTGCGCCGGTTCGATGATCGGCAGGAGGTACTCGAGGACCGCGTCGGGATCCAGCTCGACGGTCTCCCTGATGAACCCCTCCGCGCACAGCATCTCGTAGACGGCCTCCGCCTCGCCGTCCAGCGTCATCCGCAGTGCCTCGCCGATGGGAGTGGGCAGCCCGCCCGGCAGCCGGTCGACCGTGCCGAAGTCCAGCACACCCAGACGCCAGTCGTCCTCGCCGTCCGGGCCGCCGGGCAGCAGACGGAAGTTGCCCGGATGCGGGTCGGCGTGCAGCAGCCCGGTGCGGGCCGGCCCGGAGAACAGGAAACGGGCGAGAAGCTGACCTGCCCGGTCCCGCTGTTCCTCCGTACCGTCCGAGATGATCTCCGACAGCGGTACGCCGTCCATCCACTCGGTGACCAGCACTTGCTCGCACTGGTGGACCACCGCCGGTACGACGACATCGGGGTCGTCCGAGAACTCCTCGGCGTGGGCCTGCTGGGCCTGGGCCTCCAGACCGTAGTCCAGCTCCTCCGCGACCCGGTCCTTGAGCTCCGAGATCAGCGGCTTGACATCCATTCCGGGGACCAGCGGACCCAGCAGCCGGGCGAACCGGCTCAACTGGTTCAGGTCGGACAGCAAGGCTTCGCCGGCGCCCGGGTACTGCACCTTGACC
Organism: Streptomyces incanus; assembly: GCF_042656345.1. Classification (NCBI taxonomy): domain Bacteria; kingdom Bacillati; phylum Actinomycetota; class Actinomycetes; order Kitasatosporales; family Streptomycetaceae; genus Streptomyces; species Streptomyces incanus. Next base: position 66,462 of record NZ_JBHSPC010000073.1, on the reverse strand, counting down.
GCCACCTCACGGCCGTCGTGCCACACCCCGCGGTGCACCTGGCCGATCGAGGCTGCGGCGGACGGCTTGTCCTCGAACTCCAGGAACAGGTCGGGCCAGTCCTCGCCGAGCCGCTTCTCCAGCACCGCGTGCACGGTCCGGGTCGGCATCGGCGGGGCCGCCTCCTGGAGTTTCGTCAGCGCCGCGCGGTAGGGCCCGGCGACCTCCTCCGGCAGGGCCGACTCGAAGACCGACAGGGCCTGGCCGAACTTCATCGCGCCGCCCTTGAGCTCGCCGAGCACCTTGAACAGCTGCTCCGCGGTGCGCTGCTGCAACTCGCGGCCGACGAGCTCCGCGGACTCGCCCACGATCCGCTTGCCGAGCCCCCAGGTCGCCCGCCCTGCGAAGCCGAGCGGGAGCGCGGCCAGCTTGGCGGTTCTGGTGACCGCCTTCCGAGGAAGATCAGACATGAGCCCTCCAAGTTCCTGCCGGCCGCTCCGCGTCCGCCTGACGGCACAACTTCCTCGACGGCCCGTGCGAGGCCATTGTCTCGTGCGTCCGGCCGTGTTCGGAGGTGTGCTCCGACTCCGTTTTCGCCGTGCTCCGATCCGCCGCTCCGCACGGACACCCGGGATGCGCCCCGACCGGCCGCGCATGCCAGTGCAGACCCGGGAGGGAAGCCTCCCAGCGGGCACCGGCACTGGACGGAACATGGCCGTCCAGGAAGGCGAGCGCGTGGGCACCGGCCAGTCCGGCCACGGTCGCGGCCAGTGGCAGATCGCAGGCTCCCACCCGGCGCTGCCGCCCGGAACGCCACTGGGCGACCATACGCGGCCAGGTCGGATCCCGGTCGGTCCTGTCTTCCTGGAGACAGCCCGCGCAGCCTGTCTCACCGGGCAGGACGAGCGGACCGACGACGCCGGTTCCCTCCACCACGCCGGCGTAGAGGTGGGGTGTTCCCGAGGCCATCAAGGGCTCGGCCCCCACCGGGTCCGGGGTGTGTACGGCCACGTCGTCCCGCGGAGCGACGATCACCAGGGAGAACCCGGGGGTCCCCTCCTCCGGCGAGGACTGGGCGGTCCGGCGCGGCGGCCGGTCCGGCGCGGCCCGGCGCACGGCACGGCGGGCCGCCTCGTGCCTGCGATCGCCTACGGCTTCCGGGAGCAGCCCGCCCGGCGCGACGTCCCAGGGCTCGACCCGACCGATGTCGCGCACGTCGACCTCACCCACACCGGCCCCGGACAGCAGCGCCGCCAGCATCGAGCCCACCCGGCCCGCGCCCCTCACCTGCACCCGGGCTCCGCGGCGCGCCGCGAGCCGTCCGAGTGCGTCGCCCGGCGCGGAGGTGGTCAGGGTCAGCGAGGCTAGATCGGGGCGCAGCCGGTCGAGGACCTCCCGTTTCTCTCGCAGGGCGTCGGCAGCCGGGCCGCCGCCCCGGGAGTCGTCGAGGAGCCCGGCCCGGGACAGCCGGGCCACCAGCCGGTCGACATGGCCGTCGGGCAGATCCATCCGCCGGCCCTCCTCGCGCAGACGATCGAGCCCACGGGTGCCGTTGAGCAGATCGAGGAAGCTGCCCGTCGCCGTGTCCATCGGCCCCAGGGTCAACGCGTGCGCGGGTGTCATCCCGAACTGCACGGTGTTGAGGTCGCGCCAGCCGCGCCGGAGCGCCGGCTTCACCATCGGATGCATGTCAGGTCCCCGTGTCTCCTTGAACGGCTGCCGCTTGAACGGCTGCCGTAGTACCGCCGCCCACTCGTGGCCGGTCGACGAGTGCCAGCATGCCCGGATTCGAAGCGGCCTGCCGTAAGTTGTCCACAGGCGAGGTGATTGGTCGTATAAATCCGGCGCATGGTGGGGGATCGGTATCGAAGCGTCCCGGAGCCGGGACTTCCCCGTGTGCAGCGGGTAACGTCGGGGCGTGCCCGCCGACCCACTGCACAGCGCCACACATTCCCAGCGCAGCACGACGAGTCAGCCGACGAGTGGCTCACGGGCGAGCGCGATCGAGGTCCGCAGGAGCGTTCGCCGGCGCAGAACGGTCTCCGCGTACCGCGAGGGCGATCGCACCGTGGTGCTCATCCCCGCCCGGATGTCCGAGGCGGAGGAACAGCGCTGGGTGAACGTCATGCTCGACAAGCTGGCGGCCCAGGAGAGCAGGCGGGCACTCGGGGACACCGAGCTGGCAGAGCGCGCCGAGCGGCTGTCGGCCCAGTACTTCAACGGACGGGCCCAGCCCCGCTCCGTACGCTGGGTGACCAACCAGAACACGCGCTGGGGTTCGTGCACGCCGTCCGAGGGCAGCATCCGGCTGTCGCACCGGCTGCAGGGCATGCCCGAGTACGTCGTCGACTATGTCCTCTGCCACGAACTGGCTCACCTGCTCGTGCCCGGACACGGGCCCGGCTTCTGGCGTCTGCTGGAGGCGTATCCGAAGACGGAACGGGCCCGGGGTTACCTCGAAGGAGTGGTCGCGGCCGAGCGGCTGCCCCATCTGTCGGGGGCCCGTAACGAGTGAACGCCGCCCGACGTGAGTGCCCCGTACGGGGCACTCACGTGTTGTGTACCGGACCTGTACCGACTTCATCGGATGTCCGAGTTTGCGGTTAGCCTGACGCGACGCACTCACATTCGGGACGGGGGACGGTCGTACGCATGGCCAGGGAATTCCAACGTGGCCACAAGGCCAGGATCAGCGACCTCACCGCGGGCACGGATCTGTACGTAGGCGTGCAGATCTCCGGCCCCGGGCTCACCTTCGACATCAGCTGCTTCGGTCTCGATGCCGATGAACGGCTCTCGGACGACCGGTACTTCATCTTCTTCAACCAGCCGAAGTCTCCCGAGGAGTCCCTTCAGCTGCTGGGCCCCCAGGCGGGCGACACGGAGTCCTTCCGCGTGACGCTGGACAGGATTCCGCAGCAGATCAAGAAGCTGTCCTTCACGGCGACGCTCGACGGCGCCGGGCAGATGTCCCAGATCGGTCCCGGATACATCCGCATCGTCGCGGGCGGCGAGGAAGTGGCCCGCTACCCCTTCAGCGGCTCGGAGTTCTCCACCGAGCGGGCGGTGATGCTGGGCGACTTCTACGTCAAGGAAGTGTGGCGGTTCGCCGCTGTCGGACAGGGCTTCGACGGCGGGCTCGAAGCGCTGCTGAAGAACTTCGGCGGCGAGGTGGCCGAGGAGGAGCCCGCCGCCCCGCAGCAGCCGCAGCCACAGCCGGGAGGCGCTGCCCCGGGCTTCGCCCCGCCCGCGTTCGGTGTTCCCGGCACCCCCGCGCCGGCTCCCGCCCCCGCCCCCTCCCCGTTCCCTGCTCCCGCACCGGCGCCTCAGCCCGCCGCGCAGGGGTTCGTCCCTCCCCCCGGCGCCACCCCGCCGGCCCCCGCGCCGTCGTTGCACGCCGCACCGACGATCATCGCGCCCTTGAGTGCTCCGCCCGGCGGTGCCCCGGTGCCGCCGCCGTCCCCGGCACCCGCCTTCGGCCGGCCCGGTCAGCAGCCACCCGCCCCGAGCGCCCCGCCGCCCCCGGGCTACGGCGCGCAGCCGCACGCTCCCGCCCCGCCGCCGGGTTACGGCCGGCCGACGCCCCCGCCCGGTTACGGCCGGCCGACACCCCCACCGGGCTACGGCCAGCCGTCGCCGCCCGGACAGATGCCGGGTCAGCAGGCCCCCTACGGAGCGCCGCAGGGCGCGCACCAGGGAGCGCCGCAGAGCCCGGGTGTGCTCGGCGCGCTCCAGATGTTCAAGGAGACGCCCACCGGGCAGCGCTGGACCCAGCAGAACCCGAAGCTGGTCCGCGCCGACCTCGGCATGGGCGGACAGCCCGTGCTGGCCCGTCAGGGCAGCATGGTGCTCTACCAGGGCAAGGTCGACTTCAGTTACAAGGGCGCCGGGTTCAGCGGCCGGATCGTCGGCAACGCGACCGGCCAGGAGATGCAGCTGATGCGCTGCACGGGCCAGGGCCAGGTGTTCTTCGCCGAGGACGCCACGATGCTGCACCCGATCGAGCTCCAGGGCGACGCCGTGTGCGTCTCCGCCGAGAGCGTCCTCGCCTTCGACGAGAGCCTCCAGTACGAGGTCCGCCGCATCGAGGGACACGGCATTCCGGGCGGCGCGCTGTTCACGATGCAGTTCCAGGGGACCGGCACCATCGTCGTCAAGACGCACGGTGTGCCCGTGGTCCTGCCGGTGACACCCACCACGTTCGCCGACGCCAACGCCGTGGTCGCCTGGTCGGCCGCCTCCCAGGTGATCGTCTCCAGCCAGGTGCGGATGCGCCGCAACTCCTACCCCGGCGACACCGGGGAGAGCGTCAACCTCCAGTTCCGGGGCGCGCCCGGCAACTTCATCGTCGTTCAGCCGTACGAGATCTGAGGGAGCCCGTCATGAACCAGCCACTCGCGGGCTACGCCCCCGCACCGGTCACCGCGCGCATGGAGAACCACGGTGATCACATGCTCAAGGTCGCCATGCAGACCGGGAACGACCTCCTCGCACGCGTCGGGTCGATGGTCGCCTACGAAGGGTTCATCCAGTACGAGCCCAACCCGCCGGCCGTGCGCCAGATGGCCCGGGACTGGGCCACCGGGGAGGGCGCCCCGCTGATGAAGTGCTCCGGCGACGGCCTGCTCTACCTCGCCGACTACGGTGCGAACGTCGTCGTGCTCAACCTCAACGGCGAAGGCATCTCCGTCAACGCCACCAACCTGCTCGCCTTCGACGCCGGCCTGACATGGGGCGTGGAGCGGGTGAAGGGCCTGGCGAAGTTCGCAGGCCAGGGCCTGTGGAACACCAAGATCTCCGGGCAGGGCTGGGTCGCGCTGACCTCCCGGGGCAAGCCGATCGTCGTCGACTGCGGTGGCGGTGACGACGAGACGTACGTCGACCCGGACGCCCTGGTCGCCTGGTCCCCGAACCTCAAGGTGAAGGGCAAGCGCAGCTTCCGGGCGCAGTCGCTGATCGGCCGCGGCAGCGGCGAGGCCTACCAGATGGCGTTCTCCGGTCAGGGCATCGTCGTCGTCCAGCCCAGTGAGGACAGCACCGACCGTCTCCGGGTCCGGGGCTGAGGGGGAGCAACCACACCATGCAGAGCCCGCTTTTCGCCTTCAACGACCAGCAGACCCAGGAACGCTGGAGCCTGCAGAACAAGCAGATGCTCCGGGTCGCTCTGGGAGGGCACGACGACATCCTCGCCCGCAAGGGCAGCATGATCGCCTACCAGGGACTCGTCGAGTTCGACGCCGAGTACCAGAGCAGCGGCCAGGCACACAGCCGTTCGCGCACCGGCGAGGGACTGGACCTGATGCGCTGCCACGGGCAGGGCACGGTCTACCTCGCCAACCTCGCCCAGCACATCCATGTCATGGACGTGGACCATGAGGGGCTGACCGTCGACAGCAGCTATGTGCTCGCCATGGACTCCTCGCTGCATCATGAGGTCATCGCCGTCGACAGCCTGTACGGCATCTCCGGCTCCGGAAAGTACCAGCTCAACATCACCGGTCAGGGCAAGGTCGCCCTGATGACCTCCGGCATGCCGTTGCTGATGCAGGTGACGCCGGACAGGTACGTCAACTGCGACGCCGACGCGATCGTCGCCTGGTCCACAGGGCTGCGCGTGCAGCTGCAGGCCCAGACGCACTCCTCCGGGGTGTGGCGGCGCCGCGGCAGCACCGGCGAGGGCTGGGAGCTCAGCTTCATGGGCAGCGGCTTCGCGCTCGTTCAGCCCAGCGAGCTGCTGCCACCGCAGAACGCCCAGATCGGTTCCGGCATCGCCGCGCAGTACGGCATGGGACAGCAGGGCGCCCGCGGACAGAACCAGGGCAACGTCTGGAGCTGAGCGCCGTCCGGAGACACAACGGGTGAGGGCGGCCGCCGAGCGGTCGCCCTCACCCGGGTCCGTAGAACAGCCGGGTGCCGGTCGTCCCCCCGCAGATCAGGCGCCCAGCCGCGTCAGGGTCGCCTCCAGCAGACGGACGACCGAGGCATCCGCCACCTGTGCCACCTCGTCGTACGGGAACCAGCGCAGGTCGAGCGACTCGTCGCTGATGGTGTGCGCGGCATCGGGAGCGGCCACGGCCGCGTACTGGACGTCGAAGTGCCAGTGACAGGGTGAGGGGATCGCATGCCGGTCCAGGCGCACCGGCCCGCCCGCCAGGAGGGTCAGCCCCGCGATGCCCGACTCCTCGGTGGCCTCCCGCAGAGCCGCCGCCGTCAGCGACGGATCGCCCGGCTCGCAGTGACCGCCCATCTGCAGCCACATCCGCAGCTTCCGGTGCAGGGTCAGCAGCACCCGGCCGCGCCCGGGGTCGACCACCAGGGCGCTGGCGGTGAGATGGCCCGCGTGACATGCCTTCCACATGCCGTCCGGATGCGCGGCGAGGTGGTCCAGGTAGGCCTGGCGCAGCTCCGGCTGGTCCTCGTACCCCTTGAGCACGAGAACCGCGTCGTCGTACAGACTCACTCGGCGCCGTCACCCTTGCGGTCGTCGTCCTCGCCGTCGTCGTTCTTTCCCTCGCCGCCGTCCCCGGTGGCGTCCTCGTCCTTGCTCCGCTTGCCGAGGTCGGGCTTGCCGGCCGCCTCGCCGAGCATCTTGTCCAGCTCGGAGAAGTCGATCTGCTCGCGGTGCACGAAGCCGTCCGGGTCGTCCAGGTCGGTGGCCGTCGGCAGCATGTCCGGGTGGGCCCACAGGGCGTCCCGCCCGTCGACACCGCGCGCGTCCGTGAGCGAGGCCCACAGCCGCGAGGCATCGCGCAGCCGGCGCGGGCGCAGCTCCAGGCCGATCAGCGTGGCGAACGTCTGCTCCGCGGGGCCGCCCGAGGCGCGGCGGCGGCGCAGCGTCTCGCGCAGCGCGTCCGCCGACGACAGGCGGGGCTTCGCCGCCGCGTGCACCACGGCGTCCACCCAGCCCTCGACGAGGGCCAGCGCCGTCTCGAGACGGGCCAGCGCCGTCTTCTGCTGCGGGGTGTCCTCCGGCTGGAACATGCCCTGCTGAAGAGCTTCCTGGAGCTGCTCCGGGTTCTGCGGGTCGAACTGGCCGACGACGTCCTCCAGCTTGGCGGTGTCGACCTTGATCCCGTGCGCATAGCCGTCGACGGCGCCGAAGAGGTGCGAGCGCAGCCACGGCACATGCGCGAACAGGCGCTGATGGGCGGCCTCACGCAGGGCGAGGTACAGCCGCACCTCCTCCTGCGAAACGCCCAGGTCCTTGCCGAACGCCGCGATGTTCACCGGCAGCAGCGCGGCCTTGCCCGCCGGGCCGAGCGGCAGGCCGATGTCGGTGGAGCCGACGACCTCACCGGCCAGCACGCCGACCGCCTGGCCGATCTGCGTACCGAACATGGCGCCGCCCATCGAGCGCATCATGCCGATCAGCGGGCCCGCCATGGCCTGCATCTCCTCCGGCAGCACGTCGCCCATCGCGGCGCCGACGCGCTCGGCGACCGGGTCCACGAGCTCCTGCCACGCCGGCAGCGTCGCCTCGACCCACTCCGCGCGGCTCCAGGCCACCGAGGAGGCGGCACCGGACGGCAGCGAGGTGGCGTCGTCCAGCCACAGGTCGGCCAGCCGGACGGCCTCGTCGACGGCCCTGCGCTCGGCGGGGCCGACGCTCGCGTCCTTCGTGCCGTCGGCGGTGCCCTGGGACACCGTCTGGCGGGCGATCTGCTTGGCCATGTCCCAGTTCACCGGGCCGCCCTCGTAGGAGAGCATCTGGCCGAGCTGCTGGAACGCGGCGCCCAGGTCGTTGGGGTTCAGGGAACCGAACATCGCGGCGAACGGATTGTCCGCGCCGGGAGCGCCGAAGCCGCCGGCTCCGGACATGCCGAAACCGAACGGGTTGGCCGGGTCCTGACCACCACCGCTCTGCTGATCCTTCTTCTTGCCCTCGTCGCCGTCGTCCGGCTCCTCCGGCGGAAGGCCGAATCCGAATGGGGTGTCACTCACGGGATTCCTCGGCTGATAGGGCCACCGGTTCTTTCCGGCGGCACGGCTGCCCGACAACACCACCCAGCGTAGACACCTGAGGCGGTTGGAGCCTCGATGCTTCGCCGACAGAAGGCCTGCGGCAGGATGGATGCCACCTGGTACACATGCTTCGCATGCGCTCGTACTGAAGACAACCGCTGGAGACGCCCGGTGAGTTCCCCAGATCCACAGGTTCGCGCAGCGCGAAACCGGCCAACCCGCTCGTCGCCCGCGCGAGGGCCCGTCGTCGCGGTCACCGGAGCCGCCTCCGGCGTCGGCGCGCTGCTCACCGAGCGGCTCGCCGCCTCGGAGGAGATCAAGCAGGTCATCGCCATCGACGAGCGCCGCGGCGACTGCGCCGGGGCGCAGTGGCACATCCTGGACGTGCGGGATCCAGCCATCGCGGAACGGCTGCGCGGGGCCGACGTCGTGGTGCATCTGGCGCTCGACCTCGACCTGGAGAGCGACGCCGTCGCCCGGACGGCCTACAACGTCCGCGGGACGCAGACCGTGCTGACCGCCGCGGCGGCGGCCGGAGTGCACCGGGTCGTGCTGTGCACCTCGACGATGGTCTACGGGGCGCTCCCGGACAACGAGCTGCCGCTGTCCGAGGACGCGGAGCTGCGGGCCACCGCCGAGGCCACGGGTGTGGGCGACCTCCTGGAGATCGAGCGGCTCGCGCGCAGGGCGCCCCGCGCGCACCCCGGACTCAATGTCACGGTCGTACGGCCCGCTGTGCTCGTCGGCGGCACCGACACCGCGCTGACCAGGTATTTCGAGTCGCCCCGGCTGCTGGTGGTGGCCGGATCGCGGCCCGCGTGGCAGTTCTGCCACGTCGACGATCTGTGCAGCGCCCTGGAGTGTGCCGTTCGGGAAGAAGTCGACGGAGAGCTGGCCGTCGGGTGCGACGGGTGGCTGGAGCAGGAGGAGGTCGAGGAGCTCAGCGGGATCCGGCGGATGGAGCTGCCGTCGGCGGTCGCGCTGGGCGCGGCGGCCCGGCTGCACCGGATCGGGCTCACCCCGTCCCCGGCCGGGGACCTGGCGTACACGATGCATCCCTGGGTGGTCAGCGGGAGTCGGCTGCACGACGCCGGGTGGCGGCCCACCTACACCAACGAGCAGGTGCTGGCCGAGCTCCTGGAGGAGGTCTCCGGCAGGCACACGGTCGTCGGGCGGCGGCTCGGACGCAAGGACGCGACGGCGGCGGGCGCCGCGGGAGCGACAGTGGCCCTGCTGGGCGCGGCCGCGGTGGTACGGCGGGCGCGGAAGGCCCGGCGGCGGATCTGAGCACGGGGCGGGACCTGTCGGCGACGGGGCCGCTGTGGAACCCTCGGGACCGCTTCCGCGTTGCCGTGGCCGTGGGGCACGATGAAGGGCATGGCATCCACGAACGGTCACCTCGGTGAGCAGGCCGCGCAGGACCCGATCAAGCTGATCGCGATCCGGGACGCGCCGCTGTCCCTGGACGAGGTCTTCCGGGCCGTCGGCGACGACGCGGCCGGCGGGACGGCACTGTTCGTGGGGACCGTACGCAATCACGACGGCGGGACCGACGTCGACGAGCTGGGGTATTCGTGCCACCCGAGTGCCGAGGACGAGATGCGGCGGATCGCCGAGAAGGTCGTCGCCGAGTACCCCGTGCGGGCGCTGGCGGCCGTGCACCGGGTGGGGAGCCTCGGGGTCGGGGATCTCGCCGTCGTCGTCGGCGTGTCGTGTGCGCACCGGGGCGAGGCCTTCGAGGCCTGCCGGAAGCTGATCGACGACCTCAAGCACGAGGTGCCCATCTGGAAGCACCAGAAGTTCTCCGACGGTACAGAAGAGTGGGTCGGCGCGTAGCGGCGTCGTTGGGGGGTGGTGGTCGGGCGGCGGGAGGGCGGGCGCCTGCTGACCGGATGCCCTCGGAACCCGTCATACCGTTCCCGTTCTCGGACCTCTGTTCCCCGCTCCGCTCCGCTTGCGTAACCGCATCCCGGGTATGAGCGTTGTCACTGCAGATGGTTAATCTGCTGATCAGTCAGTCGCGGGCGCTCATGGGGATGGGAGGTCGGCATGGCGGTACTTGCCTGGTTGCTGATTCCGTTTATGGCCGCGGTCGGCGCGGGACTGTGGGGCAGTTGGGCCAATCGGACCCGCCGGGTACGAGGCGACGGTCCCGAGCTCATCGGTTACGCCCGGTTCTGCGAGGCCATGGAGAGGCCTCGGCCGACGGAGGAAGAGGTTCGGCGCTAGGGTCGAAAACGGCAGGTCACCGGCGTAGGACAAGGTCAGGGCTGCCCGGACGGGCGGCCCTGACAGTGCGCTGACAGGGCCGTCCCGTACTGTCGGTGCATGCCACGCCGCACCGCGACGATGCTCGCCTCCACCCTCATGCTGATCGTGCTTCTGTGCGCGGGTGTGTTCCTCCCCGTGCCGTACGCGGAGATGTCCCCGGGGCCGACGGTGAACACTCTGGGCGATCACGACGGCGAGCCGGTGCTGCGGATCGACGGGCGCAAGACCTATCCGACCCAAGGCCACCTCAACATGACCACGGTGCGGGTCACGAGCGCCGACTACCGGATGAACCTGGTCGAGGCCGTCTACGGGTGGCTCGCGCCCGACAACAAGGTCGTGCCGCACGACACGCTCTACCCCAACGGCAAGACGGAGGAGCAGTCCACCCAGGAGAACGCCGAGGAGTTCAGCCAGTCCCAGGAGAGTGCCAAGGTCGCGGCCCTGAAGGAGCTCGACATCCCGGTGAAGTCCTGGGTGATCGTCTCCACGGTCGTCAAGGGCTCGCCCTCCGAGGGCAAGCTGCACGCCGGTGACGTGATCAAGAGCGTCGACGGCCGTGTGGTACGCGAGCCGGCCGACGTCGCCGAGCTGGTGACCAAGCACAAGCCCGGCGAGGACGTCGACTTCACGATCGTGCCCGCCAAGGAGCAGGCCGCCGCGGAGAAGGAGAACCGGACACCGACGCGGACCGAGGAGATCAGGATCACCACCACGGCCTCCGACGACGCCGGGGGCGAGCGTGCCATCGTCGGGATCGCCGCCGGAACCGATCACACCTTCCCGTTCACCATCGACATCGAGCTCGCCGACGTCGGCGGGCCGAGCGCCGGTCTGATGTTCGCGCTCGGCATCTACGACAAGCTCACCCCGGGCAGCCTGACCGGTGGCAAGTTCGTCGCCGGTACCGGCACCATCGACGACGCCGGCAAGGTCGGACCGATCGGCGGGATCGAGATGAAGACCGTCGGCGCGCGTGCCAAGGGCGCCGAGTACTTCCTCACGCCCGCCGACAACTGCGCGGCCGCCGCCGCGGACGCCCCCGAGGGCCTCACCCTCATCAAGGTGAACACCATCGACGACGCCCTCGGCGCCCTGAAGGACCTCGGCTCCGGCGACACCGCCGACCTGCCGACGTGCACGGCCCCCTGACCGGGCGGTCCGCCCGCCGTAGCTCCTGACGGCTACGCCTCGAACGTCGCCGTCAGGGCCTCCGCCAGGCCCGGCACCAGGGTGGAACCGGTGAGAACCTCCGTCGGCGAGTCCTTCGCCCGCAGCCGCAGGGCGGAATCGCGGGCACCGTCGCGCAGCACCGCCACCGTCATGCGGACCTCCTGGCGCTCCGGGTGCTTCGCCACCCACGCCGCCAGCGCGGCCTCGTCCAGCTCCTGCGGAACCTGCGCCTCCGCGGACGGCGGCAGCATCAGACGCTCCACGGTCAGGGCACAGCCGGCCACCGAGTCGGGCCAGGCGATGGTGCCCAGGAACTCGTCGAGCGGCTTGCCCGTTGGAATGGCGTCCTGCTCGATCGGGGTGAGGGCGGACGTCGCCTGCTCGTCGCCCGGACCGAGCCGGTTTGCGAGAGAGGGCTGCTCGGCACGCAGCCGTGCGGTGTCTACGAGGGCGAAGAGACGGGCGGGCTGGTCCCAGCCGAGGCCGGAGACGTACTCGTCGATCTCGAGCACGGCCCGGGTGAGCGGGCTCGCCGCCATGGGTGTGTTGGACATGGTCACAATCCTCTCTCGTTCAGGGCCGGAATCGGGAACCGAGTAAAGGGTGAGTAAGTTGCATAGGTGTGGGCCCCTGAGTAAAGGGGCCCACGCACGGTCCACGAACTCGCGGACCTGACGAATCGACAGCAAACTTCGAGGTGCCTACCTTGGCTTTCCAGATGCCGGACCGTGGCGGAGGCCCGACAGGGCCACGGATCAGAGTGGGCCGTCCGTCCCGGCGGGTCCGGACCCTGCTCATGACACTGGGCGTCCTGGCCGTCCTCGGCATGGTGTTCACCATGTTCGCGGGGTTCTGGACCGACTGGCTGTGGTATCGCTCGGTCGACTACTCGTCGGTGTTCACGACGACCCTGTGGACCAAGATCGGGCTCTTCTTCGTCTTCGGTCTGCTGATGGCCCTCGCGGTCGGCTTCAACGTCTGGCTGGCGCACCGGATGAGGCCGCCACTGAGCGCCATGTCGATGGAGCAGCAGAACCTCGACCGGTACCGGATGGGCATCGCCCCGTACAAGAAGTGGCTGCTTCTCGGTATCACCGCGCTGCTGGGGCTGATCGCCGGTGCCTCGGCCTCGGGGCAGTGGCGCACCTGGCTGATGTGGGTCAACGGTGTGCCGTTCGGCCAGAAGGACCCGCAGTTCAAGCTCGACGTCGCGTTCTACGCCTTCGACCTGCCCTGGTACCGGTTCCTGCTCGGGTTCGGCTTCGCGGCCACCATCCTGTCGCTGATCGCCGCCGCGCTCACCCACTACCTGTACGGTGGTCTGCGGATCACCAGCCCCGGTGCGCGCGCCACGGCCGCGGCCACCGGGCATCTGTCGGTGCTCCTCGGCGTCTTCGTCGCCCTGAAGGCGGTCGCGTACTGGCTCGACCGGTACGGCCTGGCGGTCAAGTCCAGCGACTTCAAGGCGACCGACAACTGGACCGGTCTGCGGTACGTCGACGCCAACGCCTATCTGCCGGCAAAGACGATCCTGTTCTGCATCGCCGTCATCTGCGCGCTGCTGTTCTTCGCCACCCTGTGGCGGCGCACCTGGCAGCTGCCCGTGATCGGCTTCGGCCTGATGGTGCTGTCGGCGATCCTCATCGGTGGCCTGTACCCGGCGATCGTGCAGAAGTTCCAGGTCCAGCCGAACGAGCAGGCCAAGGAAGCGCCGTACGTCGAGAAGAACCTCAAGGCGACGCGTGAGGCCTACGGCATCGCCGACGCCCAGGTCGACGACTACCCGGGGACCAGTCAGACCAAGGACAAGGCCAAGCTCCGGGACCAGGTCTCCGAGACGGCGAGCATCCGGATCATGGACCCGAACGTCGTCTCGCCGACGTTCCAGCAACTCCAGCAGATCAGGAACTACTACGCGTTCCCGACCAATCTGGACGTCGACCGCTATCCCGATCCCAAGAGCGGCAAGGCGCAGGACACCGTCATCGGCCTGCGCGAGCTGAACCTGAACGGCATCCCGAAGCGGAACTGGATCAACGACCACTTCCGCTACACCCACGGATACGGTGCCGTCGCCGCCAAGGGCACCAGTGCCGACGACGGCCGTCCGGTGTTCACCGAGTCCGACCTGCCGTCCAAGGGCGACCTCGGCACGTACGAGCAGCGCATCTACTACGGCGAGCGGACGACGACGTATTCGATCGTCGGCGGTCCCCAGAAGGAGATCGACTACTCCGACGACAGCGGCGAGAAGACGACCAGCTACAAGGGCGACAGCGGGGTCAACCTCGCCAACCCGATCAACCGGGCCGCCTACGCCGCGGCGTTCAGCGAGCCGCAGATCCTGTACTCCGGTGCCATCGGCGAGGGCTCGCGGATTCTGTACAACCGCACACCCAAGGAGCGCGTCGAGGCGGTCGCCCCGTGGCTGACCATCGACGGCGACGCCTACCCCGCGGTGGTGGACGGCCAGATCCAGTGGATCGTCGACGCCTACACGACCACCAACGGCTATCCGTACGCGTCGCGGACGACCCTCGGTGACACCACGGCCGACTCGCTGACCGCCACCAACGACAACCGCGCGGTGGTGGCCCAGGAGAACCGGGTCAACTACATCCGCAACTCGGTGAAGGCGACCGTCGACGCGTACAGCGGCGAGGTCAAGCTCTACCAGTGGGACACCCAGGATCCCGTCCTGAAGACGTGGATGAAGGCGTTCCCGGGCACGGTGGAGCCGAGGAGCGAGATCTCCAGCGGCCTGATGGACCATCTGCGGTATCCGCAGGACCTGTTCAAGGTGCAGCGCGAACTGCTGACCCGCTACCACGTGAAGGACGCCACCACGTTCCTCAGCGGCAGCGAGGTGTGGCAGGTGCCGGCCGACCCGACGAACAAGACGGGCGACGCGGTACCGCCGTACTACCAGAGCATGAAGATGCCCGACCAGAAGGAACAGGCCTTCTCGCTCACCACGACGTTCACTCCGAACGGCCGTGACAACCTCAGCGCGTTCATGGCGGTCGACGCCGAGGCGAGCAGCGAGGGGTACGGCAAGATCAGAGTCCTGAAGCTGCCGACGAGCACCACGGCCGCCGGACCCAAGCAGGTCCAGAGCCAGTTCAACTCCGAACAGGACATCGCGGAGTCGATCAGGCTGTTGAGAGGCGGCGACTCCGAAGTGGAGTACGGCAACCTGCTGGCCGTCCCGCTCGACGGCGGACTGCTGTACGTGGAGCCGGTCTACGTGCGCGGTGGCGGACTGAAGTACCCGCTGCTGCGGAAGGTGCTGGTGACCTACGGAGGACAGACCGCCTTCGAGGACACCCTGGAGCAGGCTCTCGACAAGGTCTTCGGAGCGGAGGGCCCGGCCACCGAGCCGCCACCGGGCGAGGACGAGGGCACGCAGCCGCCGCCGACATCCGGCAACCCGACGGTCCAGGAGGCCCTGAACGACGCCCAGAAGGCATTCGAGGCCGGCCAGAAGGCCCTGCAGAAGAACGACTGGGGGGCATACGGTCAGGCGCAGAAGGACCTCGAGGAGGCCCTGCGCAGGGCAGAGAAGGCCCAGTCCGGGAAGGGCGGAGGCGGCTCGGGCGCGTCGGACAGCAGTCCCAGCCCCGCCCCGAGCCCGAGCCCGAGCGGTTAACCCGAGCAGTTAGCAAGTCGGCTGGTCAAAGGCCCACCTCGCGCCGTGGTACGGTTCTACACACAACGGCGCGGGGTGGAGCAGCTCGGTAGCTCGCTGGGCTCATAACCCAGAGGTCGCAGGTTCAAATCCTGTCCCCGCTACTGAAGTCGCGAAGTCGGCGACAGCAAA
>NZ_JBHSPC010000073.1:0-51252 GCF_042656345.1 Streptomyces incanus | reverse complement strand
TTTGTGATGTGCGAACGCATGTGCCGGGACATGCGACGGCCGCGCCGACGACGGGAGTTGGCGGATCTGTGTTTCACTTGTCTCTCTGTGGGCATGTCGACAAAACGCTGAAGTGACCTCACTGACTGCGGCATACCAGGTGTACCCAGGTTGCAGGTGGTGCGACGATGGATGTTATGGGGGACAGGACAACTCTGTTCGAGACAGGGCGTATTGAGCAGCCCTCCCCTCGGGAGGAACCTCGCGACGAGACCGCGGAAGCCGCCGACGAGGCGGCCGAGGAGCTGCGCCGGCGGCTCGCTGCCGAGGCCGGCGACGTCGAGGCGATGAGCGTCCTCGGTGCCATGCTGCTGCGCCGTGGTGACCTCGCCGGAGCCGAACCCCATCTGCGTGCCGCCACCGCCGCGGGCGACCGTGCCGCCGCCAACAACCTGGGCGTCCTCCTGTTCCAGCGCGGCTACCCGGAGGAGGCCGCGGGATGGTGGCGCATCGCCGCTGTCGCCGGTTCGGCCCCGGCGGCGCACGCGCTCGGCCGACACCACCGCGAGCGCGGCGACGAACCCGCCGCCGAGTACTGGCTGCGCCAGTCCGCCGAGCAGGACCACGCCCTGGGCGCCTACGCACTCGCCGACCTGCTGGAACACCGCGGGGACGCGGCCGGTGCCGAGCGCTGGATGCGGGCGGCCGCCGAACGGGGGCACCGGGAAGCGGCCTACCGGCTGGCGAGGGCGCTGGACCGGAAGGCCGCACGGGAGACCGGCGGCACCGGCCTCCCGTTCCTGGAGGAGGCCGAGCAGTGGTACCGGCAGGCCGCCGCGCGGGGGCACCGCAGGGCCGCGCTGCACCTCGGCGCGATCCTGGAGAAGCGCGGTGAGCTCAAGGAGGCCGGCCGCTGGTACCTGATGTCCGCCAAGGACGGGGAGGCGCGGGCCGCCTGCGCGCTCGGGTTCCTGCTGCGCGACGCCGGCGACACCGAGAACGCCGCCGTGTGGTGGCTGCGCGCCGCCCAGGACGGCGACGGCAACGCCGCCAACGCGCTGGGCGCCCTGCACGCCGAGCGTGGCGAGACCCAGACCGCCGAACGCTGGTACCGGGCCGCGATGGACGCGGGCGACGTCAATGGTGCGTACAACCTCGGGCTGCTCTGCGCCGAACAGGGCCGGACCGTACCGGCCGAGCAGTGGTACCGCCGCGCCGCCTACGCCGGTCACCGCGAGGCGGCCAACGCGCTGGCGATCCTGCTGTTGACGTCCGGCGACGAGAAGGGCGCGGAGCCCTGGTTCTCCAAGGCCGCGGAGGCGGGCAGCGTGGACGCCGCCTTCAACCTCGGCATCCTGCACGCGGGCCGAAAGGAGGAGGCGGCCGCGCTGCGCTGGTACGAGCGGGCGGCGGGCGCCGGGCACACGGAGGCCGCGCTCCAGGTCGGCATGGCCCGGCTGCGCGACGGGGACGGGGGCGAGGCGGAGCGGTTCCTGCGGTGCGCGGCGGGCGGCGGCAGCGCCGAGGCCGCCTACCGCCTGGCGGCCGTGCTGGACGCCCGTCGCCCGCCGGAGCCGGCGCACGAGCTGGGCGAGCCGTTGAACCGGCGCAGCGAGTGCGAGGAGTGGTACGAGCGCGCCGCCCTGCAGGGCCACCGGCGCGCACAGGTGCGGGTCGGCATGCTCGCCGCGGCCCGCGGCGACGTGGTCGAGGCGGCCCGCTGGTACCGCGAGGCGGCCGAGGCCGGCTCCCGCAACGGCGCGTTCAACCTGGGCCTGCTGCTGGCCCGGGAGGGCAGTGAGCCCGAGGCGGCTGTGTGGTGGGCCCGCGCGGCCGACGCCGGGCACGGGCGTGCCGCCCTGCGGCTCGCCCTGGTCTACGCGCGCCGGGGCGAACTCGCCGAGGGCCAGTGCTGGGCCGACCGCGCGGCCGCCCTGGGCCCGGCGGCGGTGACGGAGCGAGCGATCCGCCTGCGCGACGCCCTCCGCGAGGAACTCTCCGCGTGACCGCGCCCGGCCGCGGGCGCGGGGCGGCCGCGACGCCGCACCTCCGCGGCGTACGGCCGCTCCGAAAGGGATTTGCTTCCGTCCGCATCCTTGACGTAACGTTGCATTCATCGCCGCGGGGTGGAGCAGCTCGGTAGCTCGCTGGGCTCATAACCCAGAGGTCGCAGGTTCAAATCCTGTCCCCGCTACTGAAGACCGAGGGCCGGAATCCGAAAGGGTTCCGGCCCTCGGTGCATGCACGTACCGACGGGTCCACACATCCGGACAGCGCGCGACGAAGCCCCGGCACCAATGGTGCCGGGGCTTCGTCGCGCGCGTGCGAAGGGGTGCGGATGCCGCCGGATCTGCCGTCGTTACGCCTTCGCGCAGTTCGGGCAGACGCCGCGGTACGTCATCTCGACGCCCGAGACCGTGAAGCCGAAGCGCTCCGTGTCGGGGAGGTCGGCCAGCGGGTTGCCGACGGGATGCACGTCACGGATGGCGCCGCACTGCCCGCACACCAGGTGGTGATGCGGCCGGTGGGCGTTCGGGTCATAGCGCTTGGCCCGCTTGTCCGTGGAGACTTCCAACACCTCGCCGATCGTGACCAGCTCGCCCAGCGTGTTGTAGACGGTCGCCCGGGAGATCTCGGGCAGCTTGGTGACGGCTCGGGCATGCACCTCGTCGGCCGTCAGATGGACGTGATCGCCGTCGAGGACCTCGGCCACCACACGACGCTGTGCGGTCATCCGCCAGCCACGTCCGCGCAGTCGTTCCAAAAGGTCGCTCATGGACACCAGCCTAACAGCTAGGAGGAACAGGTTCTGAATGAGTGTGACTTTGGAGTCTTGCTTGACTTAGACACTGTCCATTATGGGATCGGGGCTGGCTTTAGCCAAGAGGCGCAGTTGGGTGGAGCGACGCAGGAGGCGCACGTGGCGCAGGGACCGCTCACCAGGGAGGCCGGGGCTCCGGTATCCGGCCATCAGGACAGTGAGAGCGCCGGCGTCGGCGGCCCGGTGCTCGTTCAGGACCAGCTGCTTCTGGAGAAGCCGGCCCACTTCAGCCGTGAGCGCATTCCGGAGCGCGTGGTGTACGCCCGCGGCGCCGGCGCCTGCGGAACCTTCACGGTCACCGCCGACGTGACGAAGTGCACCAGCAGGCCCTGGTGCGGCTGTCACGCTGGTGTGTGCTGGGCGGCCTGTCGTCGTACGGGAGCCCAGCAGCGGATGATGTCACGCACCGAGACGATGCCGACGGGCTCGCCCCGCTCCAGGACGATCAGATGGCGGAAGCCGCCGTGGGTCATGGCGTGGGCGGCGTCCTCGAGCGTCCAGGACGGGGCGGCGAAGACGACGTCGGTGGTGGTGTGGGCGTGGGCGTGCTCGGAGTCCGGGTCCTGTCCCAGGCCGAGGGAGTTGAGGACGTCCCGCTCGGTGAGAATGCCGATGCCGGTGCCGTCGGGGTCGAGGACCACGGCCGCTCCGACGCGGCGGGTGGACATCAGGGCGGCGGCCTGACGGAGGGTGTGGGCGGGGCCGATGGTGAGGACCACCGTGGTCATGGCGTCGCGGACGAGCATGGGATGGAGCCACCTCCTACCGGAAACCGTGCCGTCGGATGCCGGAGCGGTCCACTGGTTCACGGTTTCACAAGTTCACAAGTGGGTTCATTCTCAGAGTCGCAGGCAAAGCCCGGGCCAACAAGAGGGCGCGTGTGGCGGATCGAGGGCGCGCGAGCCTCGCGCACGGACCCCGTACGCCCGGGCGCACGGACCCCGTACGCCCCGGGACGCCGGCAGCGCTGTCGTCGGTGACGCCGTGAACGCCGGTGACACCGTGAACGCCGGCCGCGCTAGTAACGCTGGTTGAGGTAGCCCAGCAGTTCGTCGTGCAGCAGGCCGTTCGAGGCGGCCGCGTTGCCGCTGTGCGGTCCGGGGCGGCCGTCGAGTCCGGTGAAACTGCCGCCGGCCTCGGTGACGACGATCGCGGTGGCGGCCATGTCCCAGAGCGACAGCTCCGGCTCGGCGCACATGTCGACCGACCCCTCGGCGACCATCATGTACGGCCAGAAGTCGCCGTACGCGCGCGTACGCCACACCTCGCGGGTGAGATCCAGGAAGCCGTCCAGACGCCCCTGCTCCTCCCAGCCGCTGAGCGAGGAGTACGCGAACGAGGCGTCGGCGAGCTTGGAGACCCGGGAGACCTGGAGCCGGGAGGCCGAGGACAGGCTGCGGCCGCTGTAGGCGCCGTGGCCCTTCGCCGCCCACCAGCGGCGGCCGAGCGCGGGAGCCGAGACGAGACCGACGACGGGCTGGAAGCCCCCCTCGCCGGCCTCCATCAGGGAGATCAGCGTGGCCCAGACAGGAACGCCGCGCACGTAGTTCTTGGTGCCGTCGATCGGGTCGATCACCCAGCGCCGCGGCCCCGTGCCCGCCACCCCGTACTCCTCGCCGAGCACCGCGTCCCTCGGGCGGGCGCGCTGGAGGTGGCCGCGGACGACGTCCTCCGCGCCCTTGTCCGCCTCGGTCACCGGCGTCATGTCGGGTTTGGTCTCCACCTTGAGGTCGAGGGCCTTGAACCGGTCCATCGTCGCGGCGTCGGCGGCGTCCGCGAGGACGTGGGCGAGACGCAGGTCGTCAAGGTAGTCGGGCATGCAACGAACCGTATCTGTCGAGGTGGGGCCAGGGCCACAGGGGGCTTTTGGCCCGCGCGCGGGCTGAAAGCCCGCACACCCCGCGGGCACCGGGACTCCGCACCCCACGCGAACCCTTGACAGTGCCCGACGGCGCGTCAAATCTGAAGCGCGGAGCCGCTCGCCCGCCCCGAGGGAGGCGATGATGCCTACAGCGCGGGAATCCCTGCTGGACGCCGCTTGCACGGCACTCGCGCGCCGCCCGTGGTCCGCGGTACGGATGGTGGACGTGGCCGCGGCGGCCGGAGTGTCCCGGCAGACGCTCTACAACGAGTTCGGCAACAAGGAGGGACTCGCCAGGGCCCTGATCCGCAGGGAAACCGACGACTACCTCGCCGGCGTCGACCGCGCCCTCACGGTCCACAACGACCCCCGCGACCGGCTCACGGCGGCGGCCGAGTGGACCGCCGCCGCGGCCCGCCAGAACACCCTTGTCCGGGCCATGCTCACAGGCTGCTGGAGCGAACGCCTGCCCTCCCCGGCCCTGTCACCGGTCCGGTCCGGCTCCGCCGTCCCCGCCCAGCGCCGCGCCGACGGCCCGCTGCCCTCGCCCGGTGACCTCGTCGCGCTCGTCCGCGACCGCGCGGTGGCCGTCCTGACCGGCCCCAGCGTGTCCGGGGCGGCCGACACCGCGGAGCTGGCCCATGCCTGTGAACTGGTGGTACGCCTCGCCCTGTCCTGCATCGCCGCGCCGCCGGCCGAGGGCGGTGTCGCCGACCTGGTCCGCGGTGCCCTGCACCGTCAGCCGGTGCCGTAGCGCTCTCCCGCCCCCCCCCGCGCTCACCGGCGGGCAGCGCTCACTGCGTCGATCCCGACAGTTGCAGCCCGATCACACCGACGATCACCAAGGTGATCGACACGATCTTCAGTGTCGACACCAGGTCACCCAGGAACACCATCCCGTAGATCGCCGTGCCCGCGGCCCCGATCCCCGTCCACACGGCGTACGCGGGCCCGACGTCCAGCTTCCTCAGGGCCAGAGTGAGCAGGCCGAAGCTGCCCAGCGCGAACACGCAGAAGGCGACCGTCGGCCAGAGCCGCGTGAAGCCGTGGGACAGCTTCAGGCACACGGCGAAACCGGTCTCGAGCAACCCGGCCACCACGACCAGCAGCCACGCCATGTGTCGTCCTCCCGTTGTCCCCACGCACCGTGCCCGCTTTTACGTACGGCGACCGCTTCGCCGGGTTCGACGGCTTCGGATCCGGCTCGGTGCGATTATGCACTTGCCGCCCGCGGGCCATGACAAACACGCGAGGGCCGACGATCCCGCGCCGTGGCCCGAGGAGGGCCGGCTGCTCCCGGCTGCTCCGGGTCAGTCGCCTTCCGTGCGCTCCCGGGTCGCCAGCAGCCGCCGCAGCGAGTACAGCCGCGCCGGGTCCGCGTGTCCCTCGGCGGCCCAGGCGTCCAGCGCGCAGTCCGGTTCGTCGTGACTGCACGCGCGGGGGCAGCCCTCCGTACCCGGCTCGAGGTCGGGGAAGGCACGGATGACCCGCGACGGATCGACATGGGCGAGGCCGAACGACCGCACTCCGGGGGTGTCGACCACCCACCCCTCGGCGCCCGACAGCGGCAGCGCCAGCGCGGACGTCGTCGTATGACGCCCCCGCCCCGTCACCGCGTTGACATGCCCGGTCGACCGCCGCCGCCCCTGGGGCACCAGCGCGTTCACCAGGGTCGTCTTGCCCACCCCGGAGTGCCCCACGAACGCCGTGATCCGGCCCGCCAGCTGCTGGCGAACACGGTCGGCCGCCGTGCCGTTCTCCAGTTCCTCACAGCTGGTGACGATGTACGGGATGCCCAGGTCGCCGTACGACTCCAGCAGCTTGTCGGGCGGCGCGAGGTCCGACTTCGTCAGGACGAGCAGCGGGGTCAGCCCGCCGTCGTAGGCCGCGACCAGACAGCGGTCGATCAGGCGCGGCCGGGGCTCGGGGTCGGCGAGGGCGGTGACGACGGCCAACTGGTCGGCGTTGGCGACGACGACCCGCTCGTAGGGGTCGTCGTCGTCCGCGGTACGGCGCAGGACCGACGTCCGCTTCTCGATGCGGACGATCCGCGCGAGGGTGTCCTTCTGGCCGGACAGGTCGCCGACGATCGCGACCCGGTCGCCGACCACCGCCGCCTTGCGGCCCAGCTCGCGGGCCTTCATGGCGAGCACGGTCCGGTCCTCGACGAGGCAGGTCAGCCTGCCCCGGTCGACGGTGAGGACCATGCCCTCGGCGGCGTCCTCGTGCTTGGGCCGGATGTGGGTGCGCGGCCGGTTGCCCTTGCGGTTCGGGCGGGAGCGGATGTCGTCCTCGTCGGTGTGCTTGCCGTAGCGGCGCATCGTCTTGGTCCTAGACCCCGAGCATCCCGGCCCACAGCTCGGGGAAGTCCGGGAGCGTCTTCGCCGTGGTCGCCACGTTCTCGATCCGCACGCCCTCCACCCCGAGGCCGATGATCGCGCCCGCGGTGGCCATGCGGTGGTCCTCGTAGGTGTGGAAGAGGCCGCCGTGCAGCCGGCGCGGGCGGATGTGCAGACCGTCGGCGGTCTCGGTGACGTCGCCGCCGAGCTCGTTGATCTCCTTGGTGAGCGCGGCCAGGCGGTCCGTCTCGTGCAGCCGGAGGTGAGCCACACCGCGCAGCGTGGACGGCGAGTCCGCGAGCGCCGCGACGGCCGCGATGCCCGGCGTCAGCTCACCGACCTCGCCGAGGTCCACGTCGATGCCGTGGACCGATCCGGAGCCGGTGAACACCAGACCCTGCTCGGTCAGCTCGCAGGAACCGCCCATCTCGGTGAAGATCTCCCGCAGCCGGTCGCCGGGCTGGGTGGTACGGGCCGGCCAGTCCGGGACGACGACCCGGCCGCCGGTCACCAGCGCCGCCGCCAGGAAGGGCTGGGCGTTGGACAGGTCCGGCTCGATGGTGAGGTCCCGTCCGAGCAGGGCCCCCGGAGTGATCCGCCAGACGTTGGGCTCGCCGCCCGACTCCGGGCTGTCCACCTGGGCGCCCACCGCGCGGAGCATGTCGACGGTCATCCGGATGTGCGGCAGGGAAGGGAGCGTCGCGCCGGTGTGCCGGACCTCGACGCCCTGGTTGAAACGCGGCGCGGACAGCAGCAGCGCGCTGACGAACTGCGACGACGAGGACGCGTCCACCGACACGGTGCCGCCCTCCAGGGCACCGCCGCCGTGCACGGTCAGCGGCAGTGCGCCCCGGTCGTCGTCGTCGATCCGGGCACCGAGGTGACGCAGCGCGTCGATGACGCCGTTCAGCGGGCGCTCGTACGACCGCGGGTCGCCGTCGAAACGGACGGGACCGTCGGCCAGGGCGGCGACCGGGGGAAGGAACCGCATCACCGTACCGGCGTTTCCGACATCGACGGTGGCCGGGCCGCGCAGACCGGTGGGCAGCACCCGCCAGGCCTCACCGGTGCCGTCGGGGCCCACGCCCTCCTCGATCTCGATACCCATGGCCCGCAGCGCGCCGGCCATCAGCAGCGTGTCGCGCGAGCGGAGCGGGCGGCGCAGCCAGCCGGGCTCGGAGGCGAGGGCGGCGAGCACGAGGGCACGGTTGGTGACCGACTTCGACCCCGGCACATGGACCGTCGCGTCGACGGCTCCGCTCGCGTGCGGGGCGGGCCAGAGGACGGTGTGCGCGGGATCAGCGGTCATGCGCACCACTTTAGTGGTGGCCTGGGCCGCCGGGCGTGCCAGGGACCGCCGGACCGGTCGGCCGCCGGGCCGTTGTCCCCTGGCCGAGCCACTCCACCGGGTGCCCTCGGCGGAGTACGGGCCGGGGGCCCGCGCGTGTGTGCCCCTGCCGGCACGTCGACAGCCACCGTCCCCGGGTCACCCCTGCGGCGTCACAGCCCCAGCAGCCAGCTCCCTCCGCCGATCAGCGAGCACAGCGACACCGCGTGGAACAGGAAGAACCACAGCCCCGCCGGTACGTGCGTCAGCCGGGACAGCTGGTCCGCGTCCGAGTCGCCCGCGCCCCCGCGCGCCCGCTTGGCCTGGAGCTCGAACGCCGGACGCACCCCGCCGAGCAGCAGGAACCACACCACGGCGTACGCGAACGCCGCTTGGACCTGCGGGCCGGCCAGCCAGGACACGAGGACGAACGTGCCGCCGGTGAGCAGCACCGTCAGCGCCCCGTACGCGTTGCGGATCATCACCAGCATCGTCACGAGCAGCACCGTGGCCAGCCACAGCAACAGCGTGATGTGCCCGGTGCCCAGCAGCGCCGCGCCGCCGAGGCCCAGCAGCGGGGGAGCGGTGTAGCCGGCCGCGGCGGTGAGGATCATGCCGATACCGGTCGGCTTGCCCCGGCTGACGGTCAGGCCACTGGTGTCCGAGTGGAGGCGTATCCCCGTGAGGGTGCGGCCGGTGAGCAGCGCCACGAGCCCGTGGCCGCCCTCGTGGGCGATGGTGACGGCGTTGCGTGAGAGCCTCCACAGCCCGTGCGGCGCGACGACGACGAGCGCGGCGGCCAGTGTGGCGATCACCACCCACAGGTCCGGGTCGGGCTGGGTGCCCGTGACCTCGTCCCAGAGGGAGGCGAGCGAGGCGGATGCGGTGCTGTCCATGTTCGGCGGGGGCTCCTCGTGGTCGCGAACCGAGGGGGCGGCGCGAAGCGCCTCGGTGAAGGGGCGGTGGCCGGGAGACGGGTGGCCTGGCAGTGTTGCACGTATGTGCGGACGGTATGCAGCGAGTCGCAGCCCCGAGGATCTCGCAGAGGTCTTCGGGATCGAGAGGGGGGTCCCCCCTGCTCGAGCGGAGTCGAGAGCTTGCGAGAGGGAGCCGGAGGAGGCCCTGGAGCCCGATTACAACGTGGCGCCCACCAAAGAGGTCTTCGCCGTACTCGACCGTGCCTTGAAGGACGCGGACGACCCGCGGCCGGTTCGGCAGCTGCGGAAGCTGAAGTGGGGCCTGGTGCCGTCCTGGGCCAGGACACCCGAGGGCGGGGCCCGGATGATCAACGCCCGCGCGGAGACCGTCCACGAGAAGCCGTCCTACCGTCGCGCCTTCGCCACCCGGCGCTGCATCCTGCCCGCCGACGGCTACTACGAGTGGGTCACCGGCACGCAGGAGCGGGACCTGGAGGTCGAGGGCAAGCGGAAGCGCCCCCGCAAACAGCCGTACTTCGTGACACCGGCCGACGGCTCGGTGTTCGCGATGGCGGGTCTCTACGAGTTCTGGCGGGACCGGACCCTGCCGGACGACCATCCGCGCGCCTGGTGGGTGACGTGTTCCGTCATCACCACCGAGGCGGAGACCACACCGCTCGCGATGGCGCCGGCGGACGGCCCGAAGGCCCTGGCCGACATCCACCCGCGGATGCCGCTGATGCTCACACCGGACCGCTGGGACGCCTGGCTCGACCCCGCCCGCACGGACACCGAGGACCTGCGCGGGCTGCTCGCACCGCCGCCCCCCGGCCTGATGCGTGCCTTCCCGGTCTCCACGGCGGTCAGCAACGTCCGCAACAACGGCCCGGATCTGCTGAAGGAACTGGAAGCGCCGGAAGAGAGCACACTCTTCTGACGTGACGCATGTGAAGAACACTCCCGCTGCCGCCGACACGGCAAAACGGTCGGCCGAGACCGTGGAGACCGTGGAGACGGACGCCGGCCTCGCCCGCATCACCTGGCACCCCGCCCGGCACCCCGCGCGCCTCGTCCTCGCGCTGAGTCACGGCGCCGGTGGAGGCATCGAGGCGCGGGACCTGAAGGCCCTGGCTGCCGTGCTGCCCGCGCACGGCGTGACCGTGGCGCTGGTGGAGCAACCCTGGCGGGTGGCCGGCAAGAAGGTGGCCCCCGCGCCGAAGACCCTGGACATCGGCTGGCGCGGCCTCTGGCCCGCGCTGACGAAGCCGGGCCTTCCGGTGATCTCCGGCGGGCGCAGCGCCGGAGCCCGTGTCGCCTGCCGGACCGCCGGTGAACTGGGCGCCCATGCCGTGCTGGCCCTCGGCTTCCCCCTGCACCCGCCGGGCAGGCCCGAGAAGTCCCGCGCCGACGAGCTGCTCGGGGCCGGGGTGCCCACCCTCGTCGTACAGGGCGGCAACGACCCCTTCGGCAGGCCCGGCGAGTTCCCCGAGTACAGGAGGGGCCGCGCGATGGGGATCCCCCCAGGTGTTCAGCTCCGGGGGAGCGTCGGTGCGAGGGCGGTGGTGGGAGACGGGTGGGCGTACGAACTGGTGGAGGTGGCGCACGGCGATCACGGCCTCGCCGTTCCCAAGCGGGCGGACATCACGCAGGAGGAGGCCCTGACGGTCGTCACGGACGCTGTCGTGCGGTGGGTCGGCTCCCTGATGCCGTAGGGGGTCGCCTCTCTCCCCTGGCGGCGGCCGCCCGGCCCGCCCGGGTAAAGCTTCGGGAATGTCCGGACGCCCCCCGCTGTTGACCCCGACGTGTCCGCCGGTCTCCGGCACAGCCGTCGTAGTCGTAGGAAAGGAAGTCCGCCGCATGGGTTCGACCTTCTGCCCGAGCCGCAAGGGCCGCGCCGACCTGGACTGGACGGTGCTGCAGGTGGCCAGGGCCGTCCCTCTTCGGGCGGCGGACGGACCGGATCGTCGTCTATCCTCCGATTCGAGTGAGACCGTTCCCGGTCTCGCGAAAACGGAGGAGGTGGGTCCGGTTCCCGGTACCGGCGCAGGGACCGATCACGGCCAGGCGGAGCAGCCCGAGGGCCAGGGCGACAAGCGGGCGGAATCGGCCGCCGAGCGCAGCGCGCGCTTTGAGCGGGACGCGCTCGAGTTCCTCGACCAGATGTACTCGGCCGCCCTGCGCATGACGCGCAACCCGGCGGACGCGGAGGACCTGGTCCAGGAGACGTACGCCAAGGCGTACGCGTCCTTCCACCAGTTCCGCGAGGGCACCAACCTCAAGGCGTGGCTTTACCGGATCCTCACCAACACCTTCATCAACTCGTACCGCAAGAAGCAGCGGGAACCGCAGCGCAGCGGGGCCGAGGAGATCGAGGACTGGCAGATCGCGCGTGCCGCGTCGCACATGTCGACCGGTCTGCGTTCCGCGGAGTCGCAGGCGCTGGACCACCTCCCCGACTCGGACGTCAAGGAAGCGCTCCAGGCGATCCCCGAGGAGTTCCGCATCGCCGTGTATCTCGCGGATGTCGAGGGCTTTGCCTACAAGGAGATCGCCGACATCATGGGCACACCCATCGGTACCGTGATGTCCCGGCTGCACCGTGGCCGTCGTCAGCTGCGCGGCATGCTCGAGGACTACGCGCGCGAGCGCGGACTGGTTCCGGCGGGCGCCGGAGAGTCGAACGAAGCGAAAGGCTCGAGGTCATGAGCTGCGGAGAGCCGCATGAGACGGATTGCAGCGAGATCCTCGATCATCTCTACGAGTTCCTCGACCGCGAGATGCCGGATTCCGACTGCGTGAAGTTCGAGCACCACTTCGAGGAATGCTCACCCTGCCTCGAGAAGTACGGGCTCGAGCAGGCGGTGAAGAAGCTGGTCAAGCGGTGCTGCGGGCAGGACGACGTACCGGGTGACCTGCGTGCGAAGGTCATGGGCCGGATCGACGTGGTCCGCTCGGGTCAGGCCGTTCCCGACCAGGACGTCACTGCCTCCGAGACGGCCGCACAGCCCCAGGCCGCTCCGGCGCCGCAGGAGTCCTGAGCCTCTGACCCCAGCTGTTCGAACATTCTGCGAACAACTGCCCAGGAAGGCACCCCTCGAAAGGGGAGCGCCGTCACTCGTACGTGCTAATCCGCGGGTCATGGGCCCGCGGAGGCCCCGTTCGTCCCTCTAGGCTCCGGACCCTGACAGGCGGCAGGCCGAGCACGGTCGACACGGTCGGGGGAGGGGCTCATGGAGGCGTTACCGGCACGGGCCCGCGTGTACGTGACCGGTGTCGTCGTGGCGGGCCTGCTCTGTCTGCTGCCGGCGGTGCCCCTGCCGCCGGCGCCGCTGCCACAGCTACTACCGGCCGCACCCGGTCCAGATACCCCCTGGGGGGCTGTCGCATCGCTCGCCGTGCTGTACGCCGGCTGCGAACGCCTGGCCCGGTCCCGGCACCTCGGTGCCCCGAACCCGGGCGGCACCTTCCACCCCGTACTGCTCGCCGCGGCCTTTCTGCTACCGCCGTCCGCCGCCGCGCTGGTCGCGCTGCCCGGCGCGCTGCTCATCCCCGTGGAACAGCGGCCGTTCCTTACGCGGCGGATCTGGCGGGCCGGACAGTTGACCCTCGTCGTCTGGGCCGCGAGCCGGGCGCACCTTGCGGCCGGCGGCCGGGAAGCGGTCGCGGACGGTGACGTTCCAGCGGCGCTGGGCGCAGCCGGCGCCTCGGTGCTGGTGTTCTGCCTGGTGCTCACGCTGCTGGACCGCGGCATCCTGGAGCTGACGGGCGGCGTGCCGTTTCGGCGCGGGAACCGGACGTCCCGTCCGGGGCCCCGGCGGACGACCCGGCGGAACACCCGGCGCACGACCTGGTGGCGGCTGTTCCTGAGGTCGCTCGCACCGGTCACCGTGCACGGGCTCGCCGGACTGATGATGGCCCTGCTGTGGCGCAGCCCCTACGGGCCCGTGGCCGCGCTCCTCGTGCTGCTGCCGATGTGCGTCTCGTGGTGGGCGTTCGCCCAGTACCACCGGGAGCGGGCCGCCCACCAGGCGACGATCCGCGCGCTTGTGCAGGCCGTCGACATCAAGGACGGGTACACGCGCGGGCACAGCGAGCGGGTCGGCCAGGCATCCACGATGATCGCGCGTGAGCTGGGCATGGACGACGAGCGGACCGAGGTGCTGCGCTTCGCGGGCATCCTGCACGACGTCGGCAAGCTCGGGGTGCCCACCCGGCTGCTCACCAAGGACGGGCCGCTGACCCCCGAGGAGCGGCGGGTGATCGAACTGCACCCCGAGTACGGACACGAGATGGTGCGCGGGATCTCCTTCCTGGGCGAGGCCCGCGCGGCGGTGCTGCACCATCACGAGCGGTTGGACGGCAGCGGCTACCCCTACGGGCTGGCGGGCGGTCAGATCCCGGAGTCCGCGCGGGTGGTGGCGGTCGCCGACGCCTTCGACGCGATGACCTCCAACCGGTCCTACAGCAGGGCCCGGCCGGTGCCCGTGGCGCTGGAGGAGCTCCAGCGGTGTGCGGGCGACCACTTCGACCCGCGGATGGTGGAAGCGCTGGTGCGGGTGATCGGCCGGACCGGCTGGCATCCCGCGGTGACGGCCGAGGACGTCCGGCAGCCTCCTGGCCCGACCGCGCCGCCGGCCGACGAGCCCGTAGACGAGCCGGCTGCCGATCCGGTCGACGAGCCCGTCGCCGATCCGCCCGGGGTACGCCGATGACCCTCCGGACGCACACCCTCCTGCACGCCTGCGCCGCCGCGCTCGCCGCCGGCTGTCTCGGCGCCACCCTGTGGCACGGGATCGCGGAACGCGGTGCCGCCCTCGCCTTCGGCGTCCTCGTCGCCGTCGGCGAACTCACCCGGCACCACGGACCGCGGCCCCGCGACGGACGGCAGCCCGGCGACGGAGCGCCGCCGGGCGCCGGAACGCAGCCCCGCGACGGAACGCGGATCCGACAGGCCGCGCCGCTCGCCGCCGCCGGGGCACTGGCGTACGCGCTGCTCGGCGAGACCGGCGGGCGGCCCAGCCACCACGGCGCGGCCCAGGTCGTCGCCGTGGTCCTCGCCGCCTCGCTGCTCGGCAGCGTGCCGCACATCGGGCGCGGGCGCGGGCCCACCCGCGACCGGCTGGCCCGCCGGACCCTCACCGTCGGGTTCGTCGCCGTGTGCTTCCAGCCGCTGTACGGCCGGGGGACGTTCGACGACTGGGGCGGGCCCGCCCACGCGCTGCTGCTGCTCGCCCTGCTGTCGCTGTCCGCGCTGTGCGACGCCGTGCTCGCCGCCGCGCTGGCCCACTCCCGCACCGGCTGGCCCTTCCCACCGGTGCTGCGCGACGAACTGCGGGCGCTGCCCGGCATCGGGGCCGCCGTCGTCGCGACGGGCGCGGTGATGGCGCTCGGCGTCGCGGTCGTGGGGCTGTGGGCGCTGCCCCTGCTCTCCGTGCCCCTGCTGCTCGCGCAGCTGTCCTACCGGCGGTATGCGGCCGTCCGGGCCACCTACCGGCAGACCATCGCCTCCCTCGCGCGGGCCACCGAGATCGCCGGCTGCACCCCGGCCGGGCACGCCCGCAGGGTCGCCGACCTCAGCCAGTCGGTGGGCCGGGACCTTGGGCTGACCGAGCCGGACCTGACGGTGCTGGAGTACGCGGCCCTGATGCACGACATCGGCCAGCTCAGCCTTGTCGACCCGGTGCCGGCGGGCGCCACCGCCGCCCTGCCGGCCCCGGAACAGCGTCGGATCGCCCTGCTCGGCGGCGCCGTGGTCCGCCAGACCGGGGTGGACCCGAAGGTGGCCGGGATCGTGGAGCGGCAGGCCGAACCCCACCGGGAGCAGCCGCTGGCCGCGCGGATCGTCCGGGTGGTGAACGCGTACGACGAGAAGTCCCGGGCAGGAGGCCCCGGCGGGCCCCTGACGGCACTGGAGGAACTGCGTCTCGGCACCGCCGGCGAGTACGCGCCCCAGGTCGTCGAATCCCTGGCCCGGGTGCTGTCCAGAGCAGCCGGGGCAAGGGAGCACGGAGACGGGTACGACGACGGAGACGGCCGGTCGTGAGGCAGTGGGAGGTCGCCGGGCATCACGGGGGCCGGGGTGTGAGGATGAGGACGACGTGGGGAGCAGGGGGATGAGGAGGACTTGGGGGAGCGCCGGGAGAAGGGGCGCGAGAGCCGGCGTGAGGACAGCGCCCGGCCGCGGCGGGAGCCGGGAACGGGACGGTCTGACCCGGGCAGGTCCGGGGTAACCCATGGGTAATGAGCGCCCTTCCAGCCGTACGTGGTTGGATGCGAAGGAGACGGTGTCCGGGGGCTAGGCCGCCCACCGCACGGAACTGGCAGGCGGGAATCGTGAGGATCTTCGGCAAGGGACGGAACAGGCCCTCCGCCTCCTGGCGGCAGGCCACCGACCGCGCGTTCACACTCATCGGCGACGGCCGCTACGAGGACGCGGGCGCGTTGCTCACCCGGGCCGCCGATCTGGAGCCCTGGCTGTCGGAGTCCTGGTTCAACCTCGCGTTGCTGCACAAGTTCCGGCACGACTGGGAGCAGGCGCGGGCGGCGGGCCTCAGGGCCGTGGCGCTGCTCGACCGGGACGCCGGGGCGCCGGACTGGTGGAACGTCGGCATCGCCGCCACCGCCCTGCAGGACTGGCCGCTGGCCCGCCGCGCCTGGCAGGCCTACGGGCTGAAGGTGCCCGGGAGCCCCACCGAATCCGGCGAGCCGCTCGGCATGGACCTGGGCAGCGCGGCGGTACGGCTGTCCCCGGAGGGGGAGGCCGAGGTCGTCTGGGGACGGCGGCTCGATCCCGCCCGGATCGAGGTGCTGTCCATTCCGCTGCCGTCCTCCGGCCGCCGCTGGGGCGAGGTCGTCCTGCACGACGGGGTGCCGCACGGT
Source organism: Streptomyces incanus (assembly GCF_042656345.1). Taxonomy (NCBI): domain Bacteria; kingdom Bacillati; phylum Actinomycetota; class Actinomycetes; order Kitasatosporales; family Streptomycetaceae; genus Streptomyces; species Streptomyces incanus. Next base: position 35,129 of record NZ_JBHSPC010000073.1, on the reverse strand, counting down.
GAGCGGAGCACGGCGGCCGGGCACACCTACCCGGTGTTCGACGAGATCGAGTTGTGGGCGCCCTCACCGGTGCCGACCTGGGTGGTCCTGCTGGAGGCCGCGAGCGAGGCCGACCGGGACGCCCTGGAGCAACTGGCCGCGGACGCCGGGTTCGCCGCCGAGGACTGGTCGTCGTCGGTGCGGCTGCTGTGCCGGATGTGCTCGGAGTCCCGGATGCCGTCCGACGAGGGCGAGGGCGAGCACCTCGACCCGCACGACCACAGTGAGCCGGGACATCCCGGACCGCTCGGCCATCGTACCGACGGGCAGTTGTGGGTGCCGGAGCGCGAGTGCGGGCTCGCCGCGCCGCCCTCACTGGTCCGCGGTCTGCTGGACGGATGGGTCGCGGACAGCCCGGACTCGCGGGACTGGCGGGACCTCGAAGAGGTCTGCTAGGCCGTTCGGAGCCCGTTGACCGGACGGGGCACCGGACTGTCCTTTGGCCGTTCACCGGACCGGCCACCGGACCGGCCATGAGGCAGGCTGCGAGCGCGGGCCGGTCGGCGGGCGGGCCGTTCGCCGTACCCTGTATCAACATCACACCCCATGTTTTCCAGGAAGGCGTACGTCGGTCATGGCTCAGCAGGACACCGATCAGCAGCACGCGGGCGTGCTCCCCGTCGACGAGGAGGGGTACGTCATCGACACGGAGGGCTGCGCGGAGCGCGAGGCCGCCTGGGTCGAGCGCGGCACCTCGCGGCCGATCACCGTGGTCGGCAACCCGGTGCTGCACAAGGAGTGCCGGGACGTCACCGACTTCGGCCCGGAATTCCAGCAGCTGGTCGCGGACATGTTCGCCAGCCAGCGCACCGCCGAGGGCGTGGGCCTGGCCGCCAACCAGATCGGCGTCGACCTGAAGGTCTTCGTCTACGACTGCCCGGACGACGACGGCGCGCGCCACGTCGGCGTGGTCTGCAACCCCAAGCTGGTCGAACTGCCGGCCGAGAAGCGCCGGCTGGACGACTCCAACGAGGGCTGCCTGTCGGTCCCCACCGCGTACGCGCCGCTGGCCCGGCCCGACTACGCCGAGGTGACGGGTCAGGACGAGCTGGGCAACCCGGTCAAGGTGCGTGGCACCGGCTACTTCGCACGGTGTTTGCAGCACGAGACGGATCATCTCTACGGCTACCTGTACATCGACCGGCTCTCCAAGCGGGAACGCAAGGACGCGCTGCGGCAGATGGACGAGAACGAGCCGCGCTATCCCGTGGTCGCCAACGACTGACCTCCTGCCACCTTCATGACTGCCAGGGTCCTTGACCCCCCTGGTTCGCAGAACTCCCTCGCGCACGGCGCCTGTTCCGGCACCCCCTCCGGAACAGGCGCCGTTCGTCTTTTCGTCAGGCGTTCGACCCTTCGACGGGCCGTCAGCGCGAAATCAGACACACAAGGGGAGATTCTCGGCACCGCAGGGTAGTGAAGAGGCAAATGCGTTCCCAGGAGGGGCGGTTGTGGTGCTGAATGGAGGAGTGGGGATAGGTAAGGGCGCGCGTCCGGCACGGGGGAAGGGGTGCGCGCCGACCGGCGGCTGAGAGGGGATTGTTCGTGCATGCTTTGTCACACGGCACCACATCGAAACCGACCACCATCACAGTTCCACCGGCGCTGTCTCTTCCGGTGATCGAGGCGGCGTTTCCCCGGCAACTCCATCCGTATTGGCCGAAGCTCCAGGAGGAAACCCGTGCGTGGCTGCTCGAAAAGCGGCTCATGCCGGCGGACAAGGTGGAGGAATATGCCGACGGACTGTGCTACACGGACCTCATGGCGGGCTACTACACAGGCGCCGCCGACGAAGTCCTCCAGGCGATAGCGGACTACAGCGCGTGGTTCTTCGTCTGGGACGACCGGCACGACCGCGACATCGTGCACGGCCGCCCCGACGCCTGGCGGCGGCTGAAGGACCAGCTGCACGCGGCCCTCGACAGTCCCACGGACCACCTGCGTCACGAGGACGCACTGGTGGCCGGGCTCGCGGACGGTGTGCGGCGGCTGTACTCGTTCCTTCCGGACACGTGGAACGCCCGGTTCGCCCGGCACTTCCACACGGTGATCGAGGCGTACGACCGGGAATTCCGCAATCGTACGGAGGGAATCGTCCCCACCGTCGAGGAGTATCTGGAACTACGCCGGCTCACCTTCGCACACTGGATCTGGACCGATCTCCTGGAGCCGAGTGCGGGCTGTGAGCTGCCGGACGCCGTACGGAAGAACCCGTCCTATCGGAAGGCGGCCCTGCTGAGTCAGGAATTCGCGGCCTGGTACAACGACCTCTGCTCACTCCCGAAGGAATTGGCGGGCAATGAGGTACACAATCTCGGAATCAGTCTCATCGTCCATGAAGGGCTGACCCTCGAAGAGGCGGTCGTCGAGGTGAGGCGCCGCATCGAGAAATGCATAGCTGAATTTCTCGACACGGAACAGGAAGCCTTACGATTCGCCGACGGTCTTGACGACGGCACAGTGGGAGGAAAGGAACGGGGCGCGGCCGTGCGGGCCTGCCTCGTCAACATGCGGAACTGGTTCAGTTCTGTCTACTGGTTCCACCACGAGTCCGGCCGGTACATGGTCGACAGCTGGGACGACCGGTCCACGCCCCCGTATGTCAACAACGAAGCGGCAGGTGAGAAATGACCGTCGAGTCGGTGACTCCCGACGCACCCGACGCATCCGGAACGACCGAAGCGTCCGACGGAGCAGCCCAGGCGAGGACCGACGCGACCGGGCTGCGTGTGGCGCCGGTGGCCGGCGGAGGCTTCCCCGGCCTCGGCCACGGCCTGAAACTGGTCCGCGATCCGCTGGCCTTCATGTCCCAGCTGCGCGACCACGGCGACATCGTGCGGCTGAAGCTGGGTCCCAAGACGGTGTACGCCGTCACCACGCCCGCCCTCACCGGGGCACTGGCGCTGAGCCCCGACTACATCATCTCCGGCCCTCTGTGGGAGTCCCTGGAGGGTCTGCTCGGCAAGGAGGGCGTGGCCACCGCCAACGGCCCGCTGCACCGGCGCCAGCGGCGCACCATCCAGCCCGCCTTCAAGCTCGACGCCATCCCCGCCTACGGCCCGATCATCGAGGAGGAGGCCCACGCGCTGACCGGACGCTGGGCATCGGGGGAGCCGGTCGACTGCACCTCCGAGTCGTTCCGGATCGCCGTGCGCGTCGCCGCGCGCTGCCTCCTGCGCGGGCAGTACATGGACGAGCGGGCGGAGCGGCTGTGTGTCGCGCTCGCCACCGTCTTCCGCGGTATGTACCGGCGGATGGTGGTGCCGCTCGGCCCGCTGTACAAGCTGCCGCTTCCGGCCAATCGCGAATTCAACCGGGCCCTGGCCGATTTGCATCGCGTGGTCGACGAGATCGTCGCCGAGCGTCGCGCTTCCGGTCAAAAGCCGGACGATTTGCTGACGGCATTGCTGGAGGCGAAGGACGACAATGGCGACCCGATCGGGGAGCAGGAGATCCACGACCAAGTGGTCGCGATACTCACTCCCGGCAGCGAGACGATCGCCTCCACGATCATGTGGTTGCTCCAGGCACTTGCCACGCACCCGGAACACGGCGACCGGGTGCGTGACGAAGTTCTCGCCGTTACCGGGGGCCGCCCGGTGGCATTCGACGACATCCACAAGCTCACACACACCAACAATGTCGTCGTCGAGGTCATGCGTTTGCGGCCCGCCGTCTGGATATTGACGCGCCGGGCGGTCACCGACACGGAACTCGGTGGCTATCGCATTCCGGCCGGAGCGGACATCATCTACAGTCCGTACGCGATCCAGCGCGATCCGAAGTCGTACGCGCGGAACCTGGAGTTCGATCCCGACCGCTGGCTTCCGGAGCGCGCGAAGGACGTTCCGAAGTTCGCCATGAGTCCGTTCAGCGTGGGCAACCGCAAATGCCCGAGCGACCACTTCTCGATGGCCCAGCTCAGCCTGATCACGGCCGCGTTGGCGACGAAGTACCGCTTCGAGTGCGTGCCCGGCTCCGACGACGCCACACACGTGGGCATCACGCTGCGCCCGCACCGGCTGATGCTCAGGCCGATCGCGCGCTGAACCGTCCCCGCCGGCGGGCGCACCACGTCCGCCGGCGGGCGCACCACGTCCGCCGGCGGGAGCACCACGTCCGCGGGCGGGAGCGGCACCGCCGCCGGCGGGCGTTCAGGCGGCCTCCGGGCCGCGGAACGTCCGCCGGTAGGCGTTCGGGGTCGTCCCCACGGTGCGTACGAAGTGGTGGCGCAGCGCGGCCGCGTTGCCGAACCCCGTACGGCCGGCGACCGCGTCCACCGTCTCGTCGGTCCCCTCCAGCAGGCGCTGGGCGAGCAGGACGCGCTGGCGCAGGATCCAGCGGTACGGCGTGGTGCCGGTCTCCTGCTGGAAGCGGCGGGCGAAGGTGCGCGGGGACATATGGGCGCGCGCCGCCAGCTGCTCGACGGTGACCTCCTCGTCGAGATGCCGCTCCATCCACACCAGCATCTCGGACACGGTGTCGCCGCCGGGCAGCGGCAGCGGGCGCTCGATGTACTGGGCCTGGCCCCCGTCGCGGTGCGGGGGCACCACCATGCGCCGGGCGATCCGGTTGGCGACCTCGGGGCCCTGCTCCTTGCGCACGAGGTGCAGACAGGCGTCGATCCCGGCGGCGGTGCCCGCGGAGGTGATCACCGGGTCCTCGTCGACGTAGAGCACGTCCGGTTCGACGGTCAGGTGGGGGTATTTCCTGGTCAGCGCGTCCGCGTGCCGCCAGTGGGCGGCGGCGCGCCGGCCGTCGAGGAGACCGGCGGCGGCGAGTACGAACACGCCGGAGCAGACGCTGAGCACCCTGGCCCCCCGGTCCACGCCCCGGCGCAGCGCGTCCAGCAGCCCGGGCGGGAAGTCCCGCGACTCATAGCGAGACCCGGCGGGTACGGCGATGAGGTCCGCCGTCTCCAGCCGGTCCAGGCCGTGCTCGACCTGGATCGAGAAGCCCGTGTTGCTGCGCAGCGAGGGGCCTTCGGCGGAGGCGACCGCGAAGTCGTAGACGGGCAGACCGTCGTCGCTGCGGTCGACGCCGAAGACCTCGCAGACGACGCCGAGTTCGAAGGGGTTCACGCTGTCGAGCAGGACGGCGGCCACATTGCGGAGCATGACTCCAGTGTGCCCCGCCGACGGCAGTAAATCGAGGGTGCACGGCAGTCCTGCCACTGTTCGGTAAGGAGCGTCCGGCGAGACAGTGGTGTCCATGGAGACGACACACGTGGAAGCGCTGATCGGAATGCTGACCGTCCTCGGACTGCTCGTCCTGATGGTCCTCCCCGCCGTCATCGGCATCGTGCACGAGCGGAGGATCGACCGACAGCTGAAGCAGGCCGGGACCGACCGCGCCGTCGAGCGGCGCCACACCTTGGCCGGGGCGTCCCGGCCGGCGCGGAGTCCCGCGCACGGCCCCGCGCGGAGTGCCACCTCGCACCACACCGCACGCGCGGCGTGAGGCGGGGTGGCGCCCGGGCAGACGCCCCGTGGAGGTTCCCCCGAGGGCTGTTCTGCTAGAACTCCTCGTCCAGGTCGACCGTGCCCTCCACGGCGACCTGGTACGCGGACGGACGCCGCTCGAAGAAGTTCGTCAGCTCCTGGACCCCCTGGAGCTCCATGAAGGAGAACGGGTTGTCCGAGCCGTACACCGGAGCGAAGCCCAGACGGGTGAGCCGCTGGTCGGCCACGCACTCCAGGTACTGCCGCATCGACTCGGTGTTCATGCCCGGCAGCCCGTCGCCGCACAGGTCGCGCCCGAACTGCAGCTCCGCCTCGACCGCCTCGCGCAGCATGTCCGTCACCTGCTGCTGGAGCTCGTCGTCGAACAGGTCCGGCTCCTCCTCACGGACGGTGTCGACCACGTCGAAGGCGAAGGACATGTGCATCGTCTCGTCCCGGAACACCCAGTTGGTGCCGGTCGCGAGACCGTGCAGCAGGCCCCGGCTGCGGAACCAGTACACATAGGCGAACGCCCCGTAGAAGAACAGGCCCTCGATGCACGCGGCGAAGCAGATCAGGTTGAGGAGGAAGCGGCGGCGGTCGGCCCGCGTCTCCAGCCGGTCGAGTTTCTCCACCGAGTCCATCCACTTGAAGCAGAACTCGGCCTTCTCCCGGATGGACGGAATGTTCTCCACCGCCGCGAACGCGGCCGTCCGGTCCTCCGGATCGGGCAGATAGGTGTCCAGCAGGGTCAGATAGAACTGGACGTGCACCGCCTCCTCGAAGAGCTGTCGCGACAGATACAGCCGCGCCTCCGGGGAGTTGATGTGCTTGTAGAGGGTGAGCACCAGGTTGTTGGCCACGATCGAGTCGCCGGTGGCGAAGAACGCCACCAGACGGCCGATCAGATGCTGTTCGGAGGGGCTCAGTTTCGCGAGGTCGGCGACGTCCGAGTGGAGGTCGACCTCCTCCACGGTCCAGGTGTTCTTGATCGCGTCCCGGTAGCGCTCGTAGAAGTCGGGGTAACGCATGGGGCGCAGGGTGAGTTCGAAGCCCGGCTCGAGCAGGTTCTGGGTTCGGGGGGCGGTGGTCATTACTGGCAGGCCTCGCAGGACTCGGGGTTCTCAAGGGAGCAGGCGACGGCTTCGGGGCCGGCGGCCGGCTGCTGGGCAGGGGCGGGAGCGGGGCCGGCGGCGGTGGCAGTGGTCTGCGCCTGGGCCGCGCGGGCGATGCGGGTCGCCGGTCGGGAGCGCAGGTAGTACGTGGTCTTCAGACCCCGCTTCCAGGCGTAGGCGTACATCGAGGAGAGCTTGCCGATGGTCGGCGTCTCCATGAACAGGTTCAGCGACTGCGACTGGTCCAGGAACGGGGTGCGGTCGGCGGCCATGTCGATCAGGGCACGCTGCGGGATCTCCCACGCCGTCCGGTACAAGCCGCGCACCTCCTCGGGGATCCAGGTGAAGTCCCGCACCGAGCCGCCGGCCTCGCGCAGCGCCTCGCGGGTCCGCGCGTCCCACACGCCCAGCCGCTTCAGGTCGTTCACCAGATACGAGTTGACCTGGAGGAACTCGCCGGACAGCGTCTCGCGCTTGAACAGGTTGGACACCTGCGGCTCGATGCACTCGTACACGCCGGCGATGGAGGCGATGGTGGCGGTCGGCGCGATCGCCAGCAGCAGCGAGTTGCGCATGCCGACGGAGGCGATACGTTCGCGCAGCGCCGACCAGCGCTCGGGCCAGGCGAGTTCGGTGTCGTAGTGGTCGGGGTGCAGCACGCCCCGGGCGGTACGCGTGTGCTCCCAGGCCGGCAGGGGGCCGACAGGGGTTCCTGCTGTCCCGGAGCCCGTCGCGGGCGTCCGGGGGCGCGCGGCGAGATCGGCGGAGGTCTCGTACGCGGCGAGCATGATGCGCTCGGCGATCCGGGTGGAGAGCCGCCGGGCCTTCGGGGAGTCGAAGGGCAGACGCAGGGCGAAGAAGACGTCCTGGAGGCCCATCACTCCCAGCCCCACCGGGCGCCAGCGCGCGTTGGAACGGCCCGCCTGCCCGGTCGGGTAGAAGTTGATGTCCACGACCCGGTCGAGGAAGGTGACGGCTGTGCGCACGGTCTCGTCCAGCCGCTCCCAGTCCAGGTCACCGGCCGCCGGGTCGACGAGCGCGCCGAGGTTGACCGAGCCCAGGTTGCAGACCGCTGTCTCCCCGTCGCTGGTGACCTCGAGGATCTCCGTGCACAGGTTGGACGAGTGGACGACGTGGCCGGGCTCGGCGGTCTGGTTGGCGGTGCGGTTGGCGGCGTCCTTGAACGTCATCCAGCCGTTGCCGGTCTGGGCGAGGGTCCGCATCATGCGCCCGTACAGCTCCCGGGCGGGGATCGTCTTCCGCGCCAGGCCCGCGGCCTCGGCGGCCCGGTAGGCCGCGTCGAACTCCTCGCCCCACAGGTCGACCAGGTCCGGAACGTCGGACGGGGAGAACAGCGACCAGGCGGTGTCGGCGTCGACCCGGCGCATGAACTCGTCCGGCACCCAGTGCGCGAGGTTCAGGTTGTGCGTACGGCGGGCGTCCTCACCGGTGTTGTCGCGCAGCTCCAGGAACTCCTCGACGTCGGAGTGCCAGGTCTCCAGGTAGACCGCCGCCGCGCCCTTGCGCCGGCCGCCCTGGTTCACGGCGGCGACGGAGGCGTCCAGGGTCTTCAGGAACGGGACGATGCCGTTGGAGTACCCGTTGGTGCCGCGGATCAGCGAACCCCGCGAGCGGATGCGGGAGTAGGCCAGGCCGATGCCGCCGGCGTGCTTGGAGAGGCGGGCCACCTGGTGGTAGCGGTCGTAGAGGGAGTCCAGCTCGTCCTTGGGGGAGTCGAGCAGGTAACAGGAGGACATCTGGGGGTGCCGGGTACCGGAGTTGAACAGGGTGGGGGAGGAGGGAAGGTACTCCAGGCGGCTCATCAGGCCGTACAGCGCGGCGACTTCGTCCACCGCGCGGGGGGTGCCGTTCTCGGCGAGACCGGCGGCGACCCGCAGCAGGAAGTGCTGCGGTGCCTCGACGACCTTGCGGGTGACCGGATGCCGCAGCAGATAGCGGCTGTACAGGGTGCGCAGCCCGAAGTAGCCGAAGCGGTCGTCCGCGCGGGGGTCGATCAGCGCGTCAAGACGGTCCGGGTGCAGCAGGACGAACTCGGCGGTCCGGTCCGCGATGAGGCCCTCGCGGTGCCCGGCGGCGATCGACGAGGTGAACGACGTGACACCCTGCGAGGCGGCCTCGGCGCGGATGCCGAGGGTCAGCAGGCGGGCGGCGAGCCGGGAGTAGACGGGATCCTCGGAGATGAGCCCGGCCGCCGCCTCGGTGGCCAGCTCGCGCAGCTCGGCCTCGTCCGCATGGGCGGACCGGCCGCGCAGCGCGGCGGCGGCGACCCGGCCGGGGTCGGCGTCGGGGAGATCGGCGGTCAGCTCGGTCAGGGTCCGCAGCAGCGCGGCACCGGGGCCGTCGCTCACCTCGACCGCTGAAGCAGGATCGGCTGGCGCGATGGTCACGTGGGGCTCTCCCTCGCTCGGCACGGGGCCTCGGCGAGGGCGGGGGCAGCACACGGGCACGCGAACGTGCCACGCGTCCACCGGCCCATTCCGCGAGGCCCGGACGTCGGGCACCCGGACCGGACGGCCGGGCGCACTGTCGGCAGGTCCTCGGACTGAAGCCCGTGCGGGCACGCGGGAAACGCGAACACGCACAAGTACACCGTTGCGGGACAGTTCCGGATTCGCACCGGATTCCCCTGCGGCGACAGCGAGCATGAGCATACATCTTGTGCCGGGCGCTGTCGGCAGTCCCATATCTTGTGTCCCGGCGGGCGCTGCGGTGCAGGGCCCGCAGGGGTGTCGGAGCGTCAGCTCATAGGCGGGCAGCGTGATGTCGTCCAGGTGCGGAACGGGGTTCCAGTCCCGCCCGGGGGAGCGGACGAAACCGAGACGCTCGTAGATGCGGTGGGCCGTACGCATCGTCCGCCGGGTCGACAGCACGATCCGTACGCACCCCTCCGTGGCCCGTGCCCGGTCGGCACAGGCGCGGACGAGGGCCTCCCCGACACCCCGACACCCCGGCGCCGGGCTGTGCGGGCAACCGCGAGCATCCGGATCTCCGCCTCGCCGGGCCCGGCCATATCGGCCATCGGCCCGCCGCGCGGTACGAACGTCACCCCGTCCAGCACCCTTCCCGCGCCGCCCGCCTCCGACGTCCCGGGACACGCTCCGGTCCCCTCCACGGCGACCGGTGCCTCGGCGGCCGCGGCCCGCCCGGCGACGTCCCTGAGCTCACCGAGGTACGCGTCGCTCTCCCCGAAGTCGAGCAGCCCGTCGCGCAGACAGGCCTGCGCGGTGAGTTCACCGAGTTCCTCGAACTCGTACGGCTCCACCGGCCGGGTGACGATGTCTGTGGGGCGAGTGCGCCCCACGGGTACGACAACGGGCCGCCGGAGACATCCGCGGCCCGTTGTCGTACCCGCGTACCGCGTCAGCGCTTGCCGTCGGCGGCCGTGTCAGCCGTGTCCAGGGGCAGCTCGGTGCTGACGCCCGGATCGCCCGCGTCCGCCGTGTAGTCCTGCGGCCGGGTCTCGTCGATGCCCTCGGGCGCCTTGACGGCCCTCAGGACGAAGGTCAGGGCGATCGTGACCAGGACATTGACCACGAAGGCGGTGAGGCCGATGTAGCCGATCTCGCCGATACCCGGGATCACCTTGGACGAGCCGCCGAAGTGCTTCTGCGTCGGCGAGGCCACCCCGTACGCCGCGACCGTGCCGTAGACCATGCCGACCGCCCAGCCCGCGAGCAGCGCCCAGCGGTGGAACCAGCGGGTGAACAGGCCGCCCACCAGGGCGGGGAAGGTCTGCAGGATCCAGATGCCGCCCAACAGCTGGAAGTTGATGGCGACCGTCTTGTCCATGGTGAGGACGAAGACCAGCGCACCCACCTTCACGAGCAGCGAGACCACCTTGGAGACCTTGGTCTCCTGCGCGGGTGTCGCGTCCGGTTTGATGAAGTCCTTGTAGATGTTGCGGGTGAACAGGTTCGCGGCGGCGATCGACATGATCGCCGCCGGCACCAGCGCCCCGATGCCGATGGCGGCGAAGGCCACGCCGGCGAACCAGGCCGGGAACATGTTCTCGAACAACTGCGGGATCGCCAGCTGCCCGTTGCTGACCTCGACCCCGGCCGCGATCGCCATGAAGCCGAGCAGCGCCAGCAGGCCCAGCATCAGCGAGTACAGCGGCAGCATCGTGGTGTTGCGGCGGATCACCTCACGGCTGCGCGAGGACAGCGTCGCGGTGATCGAGTGCGGATACATGAACAGCGCGAGCGCCGAGCCCAACGCCAGCGTGGCGTAAGTCCATTGTCCCGCCTCGCCCGGCACCAGCGAACCGCGCGGCGCGCCCGTGGCCGGGTTGGTCCCGCTGTACGCCTCGCTCGCCCTGGCGAAGATGTCGTCGAAGCCGCCCAGCTTGATCGGGATGTAGATGATCGCCACCGCGATCACGAGGTAGATCAGCGTGTCCTTCACGAACGCGATCAGCGCGGGGGCCCGCAGACCCGACGAGTACGTGTACGCCGCCAGCACACCGAAGGCGATCAGCAGCGGCAGGTCCTTGACGAACCAGTTGGTGTTCTCGCCGCCACCGACGCCCATCACGTCCAGCACGGCCTGGATGCCGACCAGTTGGAGTGCGATGTACGGCATCGTGGCCAGGATGCCGGTGACCGCCACCGCCAGCGACAGCCCCTTCGAGCCGAACCGGCCGCGCACGAAGTCGGAGGTCGTCACATAGCCGTGCTTGTGCGACACCGACCACAGCCGCGGCAGGAAGGTGAAGATCAGCGGGTAGACGAGGATGGTGTACGGCACGGCGAAGAAGCCCGCCGCGCCCGCCGCGTAGATCGCCGCCGGTACGGCCACGAAGGTGTACGCCGTGTACAGGTCGCCGCCGAGCAGGAACCAGGTGACCCAGGTACCGAACGACCGTCCGCCCAGGCCCCATTCGTCGAGGCTGTGCTCGTTCGTCGCCTTGCGCCAGCGGGCGGCCAGGAAACCCATCGCCGTGACGAGGACGAAGAAGAAGATGAAGACGGCGAGTGCCACGCCGTTCACGCCGTCGTTCATCGCTCGGCACCGCCCTTCGCCGCCGCGCGGGCACGCTGGTCACGCTGCCACAGCTTGTACGCGATCACCGTCAGGGCGGTGGAGATCAGCACCCACAGCATCTGGTACCAGTAGAAGAACGGGATGCCGATGAAGGCGGGGTCGGTCCTCGCGTACGAGTCGACCCGTAACAGGGCCACGAACGGTGCTAGAAGACAGACGCCGATGACGACGCGCGCGGGCGTCACCACCGGACCTCTGCTGGAATCTGGGGCTTGCGACATCGAACGACTCCGTCCCCTCGCTGATCTCCTGCACTGCGCAATGCGCAGGAAATCTAGGTCAGCGTCGGAGCGGGGCGGAACCCCTCGTGGGGATTGCGTACTTAAACTCCACGGAAGGCTGACTCAACGGCGGTGAATTTTCCGTCAACCGTCCGGCTTGTGCTGTTCCGCCCACGGCTCGGCACCGCCTCTTCGGCCGCTCCGGGCTGCGGGGTCCGGGCTGCGGGGTCCGGCTGTGAGCTCCGGTCGTGGGATCCCGCTTCGGAATCAGTCCTGCGGGCGCTTCAACCGGGCCACGAACTTGTACCGGTCGCCCCGGTACACCGAGCGCACCCATTCCACCGGCTGCCCGTCCCGGTCCAGCGAGTGCCGGGAGAGCATCAGCATCGGCAGCCCCACATCGGTGCCGAGCAGGCCGGCCTCGCGCGGGGTGGCCAGGGAGGTCTCGATGGTCTCCTCGGCCTCCGCCAGATGGACGTCGTACACCTCGGCGAGTGCGGTGTAGAGGGAGGTGTACTTGACCAGGCTGCGGCGCAGCGCCGGGAAGCGCTTCGCGCTGAGGTGGGTGGTCTCGATGGCCATCGGCTCGCCGTTCGCCATGCGCAGCCGCTCGATGCGCAGCACCCGCCCGCCGGGGGTGATGTCGAGCAGTGCGGCGAGCCCGTCGTCGGCGGTGATGTAGCCGACGTCCAGCAGTTGCGAGGTGGGCTCCAGACCCTGCGCACGCATGTCCTCGGTGTACGAGGTGAGTTGCAGCGCCTGCGAGACCTTGGGCTTGGCGACGAAGGTGCCCTTGCCCTGGATGCGCTCCAGACGCCCCTCGACCACCAGCTCCTGGAGCGCCTGGCGCACGGTGGTGCGCGAGGTGTCGAACTCCGCCGCCAGGGTGCGCTCGGGCGGGACCGGCGTACCGGGAGGAGCCGTCTCCGTCATGTCGAGCAGGTGCTTCTTCAAGCGGTAGTACTTGGGCACGCGCGCCGTACGGACCGTAGCCCCACCCTCGTTCTCCGTACCGCTGACGTCGGTGCTCATGCTCTGCCTTCCCGGCTCCGAGTGCCGCACGGCCGATACCCCGTCGGCTCCGGCCCACATCGTGGCACGGTCGCGGCCGGGGAGGTTCCCCGTACGCTCCGTGATCCCCTCTGTATACCGCCGAGCCGGGGGCTGGTCTAGTCCACCGTGGCCGCCCGGGGGGTGCGGCGGCCACGGGCTGTGGCGCGGGGCGGGGGAGCCCGAGGGCTTCCGGTCAGATCCCCTGCCAGTCCGGCTTGTTGGCGTAGGTGCGCCGGAAGTAGTCCGCGAACTTGAGCTTGGTCGCGGCGGCCTCGTCGACGACGACCGTGGCGTGCGGGTGCAGCTGCAGCGCGGACGCCGGGCATACCGCGGCCACCGGGCCCTCGACGGTCGCGGCGACCGCGTCCGCCTTGCCCTCGCCGGTGGCGAGCAGGATCAGGTGGCGGGCTTCCAGGATGGTACCGATGCCCTGGGTGATGACGTGGTACGGGACCTGGTCGATGTCGTCGTCGAAGAAGCGCGCGTTGTCCACCCGGGTCTGCTCGGTCAGCGTCTTGATCCGGGTGCGCGAGGCGAGCGAGGAGCACGGCTCGTTGAACCCGATGTGCCCGTCCGTCCCGATGCCGAGCAGTTGCAGGTCGACGCCGCCGGCCTCGGCCAGCGCCCTGTCGTACGTCTCGCACGCGGCCTGTACGTCCTCGGCCGTGCCGTCGGGGCCCATGAAGGCGTCCGTGCCGATGCCGAGCGGCTCCAGGACCTCGCGCCGGAGCACCGACCGGTAGGATTCGGGGTGATCGGCGGGGAGCCCCACATACTCGTCGAGCTGGGCGATCCTCGCCCGGGAGGTGTCCACGGCGCCGGAGCGCACCTGGGCCGCCAGTGCCTCGTAGACGGGCAGGGGCGTCGAGCCGGTGGCCACGCCGAGCAGGGCGTCGGAGGTGCGCCGCAGGAGATCTGCCATGGCCCCGGCGATGAGTGCGCCGCCGGCCTTGGCATCCGGAACGATGACAACTTCCACGCTGAGCCTGCCGTTCTGGGAGGGGACTCGGCTGGGACCGATCCTGGAGCGGAGCGGGGCAGCCGTGTGGTTTAGACCAATCTTAAATCTAACAGAGCGGGCCCCGTTCCCGGGCGGAGGGCGGCGGCATTTCCCACGGGAGTCCGCCCCGGCCTTTCCCCAGCATCCCAGCGCGGGACGGTCGCGGCCCGCCGACCGAAATGACCATGGAATTCCGTTCCCTGGCGCACGCCTGCGGGATAGGGTGAATGCCGGACGCCCGTAGGTCCGCTTGACCGTTGTCCCGCTCGACCGTTGTCCCGATGGCGGCGTGAGTATGCGATCGCGTGAGCACGAGAAAAGACAACAACGAACAGTCTCCGACACATGGACACGGGTAGTGGTCTAGTCCACAATGCGTAACAGTGCAGCGCACGCAAGCCTGCCTTCCCCGCACAGGAAGGCGGACCGAGGACCCGGAGCTCTCTGCCCTGACTGCCCCGGATCCTCGTCCCTCGGCCGAACGGGGCCGCACACCCCGCGGCCGATGTCGCTCCGGGCTGCGGTGCCGGGAGGGCTGAGGGTCCCTCTCAGGCGCCGCGGCCCGCGGGTGCTCCCGGGAGAGGGCGCGACGTCCCGAGTACGCTCGCTGACGTGCCCTCCATGAACGAACTCGTACGCCAGCACACCGCTCTCGACGCCTCCGATCTCGAGTGGCTCCATCTGCTGGTCTCGGAGTGGCAACTGCTCTCCGACCTCTCCTTCGCCGACCTGGTCCTGTGGGTCCCCACCCGCGACGGCACCCGCTATGTCTCCGTCGCCCAGATGCGGCCCAACACCGGCCCGACCTCGTACCAGGACGACATGGTCGGCCATCTCGTCCCGCGCGGCCGCCGCCCCATGCTGGACGCGGCCCTGGACGAGGGGCGGATCGTGCGCGAGGGCGACCCGGAGTGGCGCGAGGAGGTCCCGGTCCGCGTCGAGTCCATCCCCGTACGGCGGGAGGGCCGCGTGCTCGGGGTCATCGCGCGCAACACCAACCTGCTCACCGTGCGCACTCCCAGCCGGCTGGAGCTCACCTACCTCCAGAGTGCCTCCGACCTCGCCCAGATGATCGCGGCCGGCACCTTCCCGATCGCGAACCAGCAGCTCGACATGGACGCGTTGCCCCGTGTGGGGGACGGGCTGATCCGGCTCGACGCCGAGGGGGTCGTCCAGTACGCCTCCCCGAACGCACTGTCCGCCTACCACCGGATGGGTCTGGCGTCCGACCTGGTCGGCCACCACCTCGGTCGGACCACCGCCGAACTGGCGCCTTCCCGCGGACCGGTGGACGAGGCACTGGCGAAGGTCGCCAGCGGCTGGGCGCCGCGCGAGTTCGAGATCGAGGCGCCCGGCGGGGTGATCCAGTTCCGGGCGATCCCGCTCAAGCCGAAGGGGACCCGCATCGGTTCGCTGGTCCTGCTCCGGGACGTCACCGAACTTCGCCGTCGTGAAAGGGAGTTGATTACCAAGGACGCGACCATCCGGGAGATACACCACCGGGTGAAGAACAACCTCCAGACGGTGGCGGCGCTGTTGCGCCTCCAGGCCCGGCGGATCGGCTCCGAGCGCGGACGCGCGGCGCTGGAGGAGGCGGTGCGCCGGGTCGGTTCCATCGCGATCGTGCACGAGACGCTCTCCCAGAACCTGGACGAGCGGGTGGAGTTCGACGAGATCGCCGACCGTGTCCTGGCGATGGTCGCCGAGATCTCGCCGGGCAAGGTCACCGGCCGGCGCACCGGCCGCTTCGGCATACTCGACGCGGAGGTCGCCACCCCGCTGTCGATGGTGCTGACGGAGGTTCTGCAGAACGCCCTGGAGCACGGTTTCCGCGAGGGCGACACCGGCACGGTCGAGGTGGCCGCGGTCCGCGGCGGCACCACCAAGGAGGCCCGCCTGCTGGTCACCGTCCAGGACGACGGCGTCGGCCTGCCCGAGGACTTCGACCCGCACACCGGCGGCAACCTGGGACTGCACATCGTACGGACCCTGGTCGAGGGCGAGTTGGGCGGCACTTTCGACATGGTCCCGGCCCCGGACGGGGGGACGCGGGTGATCCTGGACGTGCCGGTGGCCGTGGACAAGTGACGGTGAGTGACGACGAGTGACGTGCGCCAATGGCCTGGACCGGTGGCGTTGGGCTGCGGGCGTGGGCTGGTGACGTGGGCCCGTGCGGTCGGCGAGCAGCGAAGAGCCCCGGACGGGTACCCGTCCGGGGCTCTTGCTTGACTGATGGGTTCCCCTCCGGCTCAAGATGAGCCGAGAACTCGGGGGAGCACCGGGGAACTGCGTGCTGCGGCTCGGGGGCGGGAGATGCGTACGCGCTGTACGCGCCGCCAAGCTCAGGCTGTCAGCAGGGGTGGGTTGTCAGGCGGAGGCCTGACGGGCCCGGTTGCGGGCGGCGCGGCGCTTCATTGCGCGGCGCTCGTCCTCGCTGAGACCACCCCAGACGCCGGAGTCCTGACCGGACTCGAGTGCCCACTGAAGGCAGCTCTCGATCACCGGGCAGCGACGGCAGACGGCCTTGGCTTCCTCGATCTGCAGCAGCGCAGGACCGGTGTTGCCGATGGGGAAGAAGAGCTCGGGGTCTTCCTCGCGGCAAACGGCGTTGTGACGCCAGTCCATGGCTGCTACCTCTCCTTGGTATGAACTACATGTAGCTTGTGAATGTGAACGCTTTCACGAATCCCCCAACAAGTGAAGGGCCGAACGCCAGGTTCCCTGGCGTGGTCCTTGAGTTTGAAGAGGGATTCCGGTGATCTGTGGAGGCCGGTGTTGCGGGCCGTCCCGATCGCCATGTAGAGACTCGCAAACCTCGGCGGCGGATACAACCCCTTCCGGAAAGTTTTTTTTGATTCATCGGTGTCGACTAGGTCACAGCCGTACTTCCATGGGGTGGACCCTGGTCTAAACGTTCGAGTGAAAGGACTTTAGCGTTTTCCGCTCACACAATCACACGCAGTGCACGGCGAACGCCTGTGAACGTCACGCTGGTTCGCAGTCCGAGGTGGTCGCCGTCCATCTGGAGGGGCAGTGGCACCTTCGAATGCAAGGTGAACTGGGTCAGATCGTGCCCCGCGGTCACATGCCTGCCCCGAGGCCCGCGCTCGGGGGACGAAGTGAGCAACTGGGTGCCATACCGGGCAAGGGCGGAGGCGGACAGCCGCTTCAGACCGAAGATGTCGAGGCCGGTATCGAACGAGGCCTTAGGTGACGCGTAGATCGGGCGATTGCCGAGAAACGTCCACGGGGAGGCGTTCGAGACTATGGAGAGCGCCAGATCCCTGACCGGGTCCTCGCCCGGCTGCTCGAGCGTTATCACACCGTGCCGGCGGTGCGGTTCACCGATCAGCTGACGCACGACCTGACGCATGTACAGCGCGTGAGTGGACTTCTTGCCGCGCTCCCGGTGCTGCTCCACCCGGCCGACCACGCCGGCGTCGAAGCCCAGCCCCGCGTTGAAGGTGAACCAGCGGGGTGGCACGCCCTCGTCGTCCGTTCCCGGTGTGCCCGATGTCAGGCCCAGGCCGACGGTGCGTTCGCGGCCCTTGCGCAGGGCGTCCAGCAGGGCACCGGTGGCCTCCACGGGGTGGTTGGGCAGGTCCAAGGCGCGGGCGAAGACGTTGGTGGAGCCGCCGGGGACCACGGCGAGGCCGGGCAGGTGCTCTGGGTCGGGGCCGGCGTGCAGCAGGCCGTTGACGACCTCGTTGACCGTGCCGTCGCCGCCGAGGGCCACCAGCAGGTCGATGTCGTCGCTCTCCGCCGCCTGCCGGCCCAGGTCGCGCGCGTGGCCGCGGTACTCGGTGGTGACCGCCTCCAGCTTCATCTCGCTGGCGAGGGCGTGGATCAGTACATCACGCGTGCGCGCACTCGTAGTGGTTGCCGCCGGATTGACCACGAGAAGTGCACGCATGCGTTGCAGGGTACCTACTGGGTGGTACCGGGCCCAGGCCGAGGTGAGGTCGGGAGCGGGGGCGAGGGTGGACCCAGGGGCGTGATCAGGGGCGGGTCCGGGACGAATCGGGACAGGGCCGGGGGGAAAGGGGGGACGGAGCCAGGGGTGGCACGGGTGGAGGAGGGGGCGTGAACCTCGGCACGGGGGCGAGCGGGGCGAGGGCTACCCTTCAAGGGTGAGCAGCGAGCAGACCCCCACCACCGCCCCGGCCCCCGCCGGCCCCCGCCCGCGCCGCCTGACGTACGCCGCGGGGCTCGCCGCCCTGGAAGGGCTGGCTCTGCTGGTCGGCGGGGTCTGGATGCTGGTCCTCGGGCTCACGGGACAGCCGGACGACCGGCAGCAGGCCGTCACCGGCGGAGTGACGCTCGCGATCCTCGCCCTGCTGCCGCTGCTCGCGGCACGCGGGCTGCTCGGCCGCCGCGGCTGGAGCCGCGGCCCGGCCGTCATCACCCAGCTCCTGGCCCTGCCGGTGGCCTACAACCTGCTGCAGTCCGACAGCGTGGCCATCCCGGCGGGGATCGTGCTCGCGGTGGTGGCCGTCACGGCCCTGGTACTGCTGCTGAACCCCGAGACGACCCGGGCCCTCGGCATCCGGGGGCCCGGGAACGCCGAGAAGTAGCGCCCCACGGCCCGGGGCGCGGTTCACGGTCCGGGCCGCCTTTCGGGACTCACTCCTCCACGAGCAACTTCTCCCGCAACTGGGCCAGCGTGCGGGCCAACAGCCGGGAGACGTGCATCTGAGAGATGCCCACCTCCTGGGCGATCTGCGACTGGGTCATGTTGCCGAAGAAACGCAGCAGCAGAATCCGCTTCTCGCGCGGAGGCAGGTCCTCGAGCAGCGGCTTCAGCGACTCGCGGTACTCCACGCCCTCCAGCGCCTCGTCCTCCGCGCCCAGGGTGTCCGCGACCGCCGGGGACTCGTCGTCGGTGTCGGGAACGTCCAGGGACAGCGTGGAGTACGCGTTGGCGGACTCCAGACCCTCCAGGACCTCCTCCTCCGAGATCGCCAGCTTCTCGGCGAGTTCGTGGACCGTGGGGGAGCGGCCGTGCTGCTGCGAGAGCTCGGCCGTCGCCGTCGTCAGCGCCAGCCGCAGCTCCTGCAGCCTGCGAGGGACGCGCACCGCCCAGCCCTTGTCGCGGAAGTGCCGCTTGATCTCGCCGACGACCGTCGGGGTCGCGTACGTCGAGAACTCCACGCCACGGTCCGGGTCGAAGCGGTCGACCGACTTGATCAGGCCGATGGTGGCGACCTGCGTCAGGTCGTCCAGCGGTTCCCCGCGGTTGCGGAAACGGCGCGCGAGATGCTCGACGAGCGGCAGATGCATGCGGACCAGCCGGTTGCGCAGCTCCGCGTACTCCGGAGTGCCGTCCTGCAGCGTGCGCAGCTCGAGGAACAAGGCACGCGCCCCGCTGCGGTCCTGCGGGTCGCGCTGTGCGCCGTGCGTGCCCGGGGTTTCCGGTGTGCGCCGGGCGCCCCGCGTGCCCGGCGTGCCCTGCGTCTGCGGCACCTCGCTCCCGGCGTGTCGCTCGTGCTCGTTCATCGTCCCGCCCGTCGCCCTTCCCCGAGCGCTCGCCTCGTCCCCCGCCGACGGCTCCGCACGCACCCGGCCTCCCCCGTGGCCGGGGGAGACACCGGGCCGACCGGCCTCAGGCATGCTCCGCGCGGCGGCGTCGTGCCGACCACCGTCCGGAGCGCCGGCCACCGCGGAGTCGTCCTCCGGATGCGGCCGGGCCTGTTCCGGGATGGCGTCGATGCCGTCGACGCCGACCGGAATCCGCTCGGCCGGCAGCTCGCGTGTGCCGCGTTCTTCGTCCCGCACCGGCCCGTCCTCGTTCCTCACGCCGGCCCGGGTCCCGCGCCGCGCTGTTTGTAGAGGCTGATCGAAACGGTTTTGTCCTCGTCCACGGCGGAGGAGACCTTGCCCGCGAGAGCGGACAGCACGGTCCACGCGAAGGTGTCACGCGAAGGGGCGTGGCCGTCCGTGGTGGGCGCCGAGACGGTGACCTCGAGCGAGTCGTCGACGAGGCGGAAGACACAACTGAGCACCGAGCCCGGCACGGCCTGCTGAAGCAGGATCGCGCAGGCCTCGTCGACCGCGATGCGCAGGTCCTCGATCTCGTCGAGGGTGAAGTCCAAACGGGCCGCGAGGCCGGCGGTGGCCGTACGCAGCACCGACAGGTAGGCACCCGCGGCCGGCAGCCGGACTTCCACGAAGTCCTGGGTCGCGGGCTCGCCTGCGATCTGGGACACCCTCACCTCCAAGGTGGTACAAGCGTTCAGGATCGGGGTCGCCCCCGGATGACGCGATATGTGGTTCAGCGGTGACGCTACCGCGCTCCGGATGGTCCTGTCCCCGGGACCCCGACCCCACGCTGTCACTCATAGTAAAACTATGGATACTTTCCGTGGCTAGGGGTCTGCGGGCCCGAATGGGAAGAGCGCGCGCCGGATTGACGTACCCAGACGTCAGACGGTCGAACCTTCCGGTACCGGAGTCCTCTCGGGGGTGCGTCGGGAGGCGTCCGGAAGCCCTTGCCCACAGCCCGCCCGCTCACGGGAAAGGACGCCCGGTGACGACGGCCGCGACCGTGCTCCCGCGCGGGAACGCGTTTTCCTCCACCAGAGCGGCAAGGGCGTAAAGCAACTTGGCGACATAGACACGTTCGACGGGCACGCCGTGACGGTGCTCGAAGTCCGCGGCGAACGCGTCGATTTCCGGGGTGGTCCGGGCGTAGCCGCCGAAGTGGAAGCGGTCGTCCAGGTTCCAGTCGCCGCGTGGACCGCCGAACGCCTCGGCCTGCAGTCCCCGTATCTCGGCGGCCAGGAAGCCGCCCTTGAGCACCGGAACGCCCAGCGCGCGCCCGCCCGGGCCGAGCCCGGAGACCAGCCCGGCGAGCGTCCCGCCGGTGCCGCACGCCACCGCGACCACGTCCGCCCGCCCGGCCAGCTCCTCCCCGAGCACCTGGCAGCCGCGCACGGCGAGGGCGTTGCTGCCGCCCTCGGGGACGACGTAAGCGCCCTCGGCGCCCGCCTCGCGCAGCACGGCCGCGAGGGTCGCCGGCGCGGTCTTGCCGCGGTAGGTCATCCGGTCGACGAAGTGCAGCCGCATACCGTCGGCCACGCACCGGGCCAGCGAGGCGTTGAGGGGGCGGCCGGCGAGTTCCTGGCCGCGCACCACGCCGACCGTGGGCAGCCCCAGCAGCCGTCCGGCGGCGGCGGTGGCCCGCAGGTGGTTGGAGTAGGCGCCGCCGAAGGTGAGCACCGTCCGTCCGGCCGCCGCCGACAGATTCGGCGCGAGTTTGCGCCACTTGTTTCCGATCAGCTCCGGGTGGATCAGATCGTCCCGCTTCAGTACCAGCCGGACACCGCGCCGCTCGAACCGTTCGTCCATGACGTCCTGCACCGGCGAGGGCAGCCGGGGGCGCAGACCCGCGAGACCTCCGTGACCGGCGGGGGTGACGAAGGGCGCGGAGGTCAGGACGGTGGAGGCCGCGGTGGTGGAGGCCAGGGCGGCGGAGGTCGTGGGATCGGGGCCGGGGCGGGTGCCTGGCGTCGGGCCGGTGTCGGGATCGGGGGTGTCCGTGCTGGTCACGGGGGCATTGTCGCCCTGAGGGGGCACCGGGGCGCCGGGCGGGTCGGGTCGGGGGAGTGAGCATGGCTGGATTCCGCCGTTGCCGACCGGGCTTCGGGCGAACACTCAGCCGATGTATGCCGTCAGTCCGAACTGCCGCTCGGGACCGGCGTCCCGGTACCGGGGTGCCAGGCGGGTTCGGCGGGCGGGGATTCCACGGTGTCGGGGCGGTGCCCGCGCCGTCGACGGCGGACGAGGCCGATCAGGGACGGGCCTCCCCCAAGACACCACAGGGCGATCACCGGGTCGCAGATCGCGCAGCCCGGCGACGGGGTGTGCGCGAACGGGATGATGGGATTGCCCTCGAGGTGGTGGACGACGTCCCACCCGGTGTGCGGCAGCCGGCCGATGCCGGCGAACGTCCACGAATCCAGGCCGCGGAAGGCGATGGGGGCGATCGGCGCGGTGAAGGTGAACTCCCAGCCGTCCAGGCCGCCCCCGCTGAGGCGGGTGGCGTCCGCACCGGCGGGCATGACGGCGTTCGGGCGCCGCCGGTGCGGCTCGCGGACGAAGGGCATCAGCAGTGCGTAGAGAACACCGATGGCTACGGGGGCGACGTACTGCATGGCGGGGCCTTTACCTGGGACGCCCTGGGGAGACCCACCACGCTGGAAACGGGTGTGCCGCACCCCCGGGCGGCCGGGCGACGGCTTCCGACGGATTGTCGCCGGCCCGGTCCCGGTCCTTCTCCTTCCGCACGCGCGTGTGCCCGCGCGCGTCACTTGAGCCGGTCGCGGATCCGTTTCCGCATCGACGCCATCGTGAACCCGCGCGGGTCCACCTTTCCGGGCTGCCACTCCAGGTGCCCGATCACCGACCGCTCGTTCCAGCCGTGGCGGCGGCAGACCGCGGCGGCGGCTCTCTCGATGGCCTCCAACTGCGCCGGGGGCCAGGGATCCTTCCCGTCGCCCAGGTTCTCGCACTCGAAGCCGTAGAAGTGCCGGTTGCCGTCGGTGTTCTGCTCGTTGTCCGCGGGCAGCCCCTTCTCCGCGATCACCGCGCGCAGGACGTCGTCGTCGCCCAGGCCGGCGTGGTTGGCGCGGCCGTAGCCGACGAGGTGAACCCTGCCGTCCTTGGTGATGACACCGTGGCACAGAGGTCCCGGCAGGCCCGAGTAGCCCTTGCGGCACAGGTCCACGGTCCGGGCGCTGCCCTGGGTGACCGTGTGGTGGATCATCACGCCGTGCACCGGCCCCCAGGGGCCCTTGTGGTTGCGGTTGTGATCGCGCCAGTCGCCGACCTCGACGACCGTGAGGCCCTCCGCCTTCAGAGCGCTCAGGAACGCGCTCGCGGACATGGGTGGGGCCATGGGCCGCGCCTCCTTCTCGCAGCGCGACGGCTGCCGATCGCAGCCGTCTCGTACCGGTGCTTGTACCTGGACGGAGCGAACGCAACCAATCGTTCGGTCCCTGTACGAGCCGATCCGGACAATGTTCGGCCGCGGGGACGCCGCTGAACGAAATCCCCATGAATGCCCACACAGTTGAACATCCATTCCCGCTCATTCGGGTAATACCGCGGGCGCGTTCCGTGAGGAAGGCTTTGTCGCGGAGACCGGCACCCGGCACGGATGGGTGCCGGTCACAACTGGGAGGGCAATTCTTTATGTCGGTAGGCGAAGAGGTCCGCACCGAGCAGACCCGGCAGCAGCAGAGCCTCGGCACGGCCGCGGCGCGGAATCTGGCCACCACCACCAAGTCCGTACCGCAGATGCAGGAGATCAGCTCGCGCTGGCTGCTGCGCATGCTGCCCTGGGTGGACGTGCAGGGCGGTACGTACCGGGTGAACCGGCGGCTGACATACGCCGTCGGCGACGGGCGCGTGACGTTCGTGAAGACCGGTGACCGCGTCGAGGTCATCCCGGCCGAGCTGGGCGAACTGCCGGCCCTGCGGTCGTACGAGGACGAGGAGGTGCTCTCGGAGCTGGCCGCCCGCTGCCGGCAGCGGGAGATCGAGGCCGGACAGGTGATCGCCTCGTTCGGCAGCCCGGCCGACGAGGTGTTCCTGCTGGCGCACGGCAGGGTCGAGAAGGTCGGCACCGGCCCCTACGGCGACGAAGAATCCCTCGGAGTCCTCGCCGACGGCACCTACTTCGGCGACCAGGCGCTGCTGGACGAGGACGCCATCTGGGAATACACCGCCCGCACCCTGACCGCCTGCACTGTGCTCGTTTTGCCGCGTGACGCCGTCCAGCAGGTCGCCGAGCGGGCCGAGACACTGAGTGAACACCTCCAGCAGCAGCGCTCGGTCCCCAGCCGGCACACCAACAAGTACGGCGAGCAGGAGATCGACCTCGCGGCCGACCACAGTGGCGAACCCGACATTCCGCACACCTTCGTCGACTACGAGGCCAGGCCCCGTGAGTACGAACTGAGCGTCGCCCAGACCGTGCTGCGCATCCACTCACGCGTGGCCGACCTCTACAACCAGCCCATGAACCAGACGGAGCAGCAGATCAGGCTGACCGTCGAGGCATTGAAGGAGCGCCAGGAGCACGAACTCGTCAACAACCGCGGCTTCGGCCTGCTGCACAACTGCGAGTACGACCAGCGGATCCAGCCGCACGACGGCGTACCCGCCCCCGACGACCTGGACGAACTGCTCAGCAGGCGGCGCGGCACCAAGCTGCTCCTCGCCCATCCGCGCGCGATCTCCGCCATCGGCCGCGAACTCAACAAGCGGGGACTGGTCCCGGAGACCGTCGACATGGCCGGCAACCGCATCCCCACCTGGCGGGGCGTGCCCATCTTCCCGTGCAACAAGATCCCGGTCACCGAGGAGCGTACGACCTCCATCATCGCCCTGCGCACCGGTGAGGAGGACCAGGGCGTCATCGGCCTGCGAGCCTCCGGCATCCCCGACGAGATCGAGCCGAGCCTCTCCGTGCGGTTCATGGGCGTCAACGAACAGGCCATCATCAAGTACCTGGTCACGACCTACTACTCGGCCGCGGTCCTGGTGCCGGACGCACTCGGCGTCCTGGAGAACGTCGCGATCGGCCGCTGGCGGTGACCTTCCGGGATCTCTCGGCTCGCACGCCGCGTACCCGCCCACCCGGGCGGGTACACCCTGGGGGTACGCGCGCGACGTCAGCGGAAGCGCCACCTCCGCTCATCCTCCGAGACGGGTCCAGAGGTGAGTTCATGACGCAGTCCATGACCGAGGCCACCACGGAGACGGAGGACGAGCACCGCCCCGCCGAGAATCACGAGGCGACGGTTCTGCTGGAGCGGGCGCGGGCCGAGGTCGACCCGGTGCTGCGGGCCGTCATCGGCTCGCTGCCCGGCCCGCTGCGCCGGATCGCCCGCTACCACTTCGGCTGGGAGCACGCGGACGGGACCCCTGCCACCGGCGGTTCCGGCAAGGCGATCCGCCCCGCACTGGTCCTCGCCGCGGCCTCCGCCCTCGGCGGCCCCGCGGCACGGGCGACGGCTGTCCGGGCAGCCGCCGCGGTGGAACTGGTGCACAACTTCACGTTGCTGCACGACGACGTGATGGACCGGGACACCACCCGGCGCCACCGGCCCACCGCATGGACCGTGTTCGGCGATGCCGACGCGATCCTCGCAGGGGACGCCCTCCACGCCCTCGCCCTGCGGCTGCTCGCACAGGACGCGCACCCGTCGGCCCCGGCCGCGGTGGCCCGGCTCGCGGACTGCGTCGTGGAACTGTGCGCGGGGCAGCAGGTGGACACGGCCATGGAAGGGCGCGCTCCCGACGAGGTCACCCTCGACGAGACGCTGTCCATGGCCGAGGCGAAAACGGGCGCGCTGCTCGGCTGCGCCTGCGCGCTCGGCGCGCTGTACGCGGACGCCGGGGCGGCGGACGTGGCGGCACTGGACGCGTTCGGTCGTGAGGCGGGGCTGGCCTTCCAGCTGATCGACGACGTGATCGGCATATGGGGAGATCCGCACCGCACCGGAAAGCCCGCCGGCGCGGATCTGGCCGCCCGCAAGAAGTCCCTGCCGGTGGTCGCCGCGCTCACCTCCGGCACCCCGGCGGCGTCCGAACTCGCCGCGCTGTATGCGGCCCCGCATGCGGAGGAGGACCTGGAGCGCATCGCCCTGACCGTGGAACGGGCGGGCGGCCGTGACTGGGCGCAGGCCCAGGCTGCCGACCGCATGGCCCGGGCGATGCAGGAACTCGCCCGCGCGGTGCCGGACCCGGAGGCGGCGGGCGGACTGCTGGCCCTCGCCGAGTTCGTGACACGGCGCACCACCTAGGCGGGGCGGCCCGGTCGCGGTGCCCCGCGCTTCCCCACGGTGTGCGGGGCCTTGCGATGCCCTCTGCCCTGCCCCTGTCGCGGCAGGGCAGAGGGCTTCCGGCGGGCGGCCGTAGTCGCCCTCCCGTCGGGAATCGTCGTCCCGATAGGGTCAACCCCCGTACAGCAGAAGAGGGTTGAGAGGGAGGGGCGGACATGGGTGTGGCGATCCGGACGGCTGGGGACGGGGACCGGGAGCTGCTGGTCCGGCTCCTGGACGAGGCGTTCCAGGACGACCCGGTCAGTGGCTGGGTCTTCCCGGGCACGGAGTACCGCCGTACGACACACCACAGGCTGATGAGAGCCTTCACCGATCTCGTGCTCGCCGAGGGACGCATCGACGTCACGGAGGACGGCGCGGCGTGCGCGCTGTGGATGTCGATGCCGGCGGACGACGATGGCGCCGGGGACCCGGCGGACGACGAGGGTCCGGCGCAGGTGCGCCAGGCCGTCGACCCGGAGAACGAGCGGGTGGAGATGATCGGCCGGCTGACGGCGGGCGTCCACCCCACCGGACGGGCCCACGAGTACCTGTGGATGATCGGCGTGGCGCCCGGCCGTCAAGGTGAAGGGCTCGGCACCGCGCTCATCGGTTCGGTCCTCGACCGCTGCGACCGCGAGGGGCTGCCCGCCTATCTGGAGGCGAGCAGTGTCCGCAGCCGCCTGCTGTACGAACGTCTCGGGTTCGCCCCGGCCGGCGAGCCTCTGCCGCTCCCGGACGGCCCCCACATGTGGCCGATGTGGCGCGAACCCCGCACCCTGTGACCGGTCGGCGCCCCGCCCGCGCCCGAGCGGGCCCGGCTGAGTCCGCCCACGCCCGCTCGGGCCGGTTTTCTGTCACATCCGGGACGTTCGGCCCTGGCTGCCGGCGTGTGTCCCCGCTTCACTGGCCCTCGCGAGGACCGGTCGGCGAGGACTGTCAGGGGCGAGATGAGCACAACGGCGCGCGACAACGGGGCGACAGGCGACCAGGTGCCGGGCGGTGGGGCGGCGGACAGGGAGATCGCGGCGGTCGGGCATGCCGATCTGACCCCGAACACACTCGCGCTGGTGGAGTCCGCGTTCCAGGAGCGGTTGGAGCAACTGGAACGGCACGCCGAGCCGGGGCCGGTCATGGTGCGCTGCGGAGCGGGAGCACCGCTGGCGTTCGGCCGGGCGGCGAGTGCGTCGGGCCGCCGCCTGGTCGTGGTCGTCCCCACGCACAACGGCGTCCCCACCATGCCGCCCCGGCGCGACCGGATGGCCACCGGTGAACTGCTGAACCTCGCCGATCAGGCGCGGCTCCTGTCGTACGACCCGAACCACCGGGATTCCTGCGTCGGCGCGGACGAGCGGATGATCGCCACCAGCGGCCTGCTCCTGGCGGTCTGGGACGGCTCCCCGTCCAACGGCCGTGACGCCACCGCCCATCTGGTGACGTACGCCCGAGCCCGGGGGGTCCCCGTGGAGATCGTGTGGCCCGCGGGAGCCGAACGCGGGACGGGAGAGGCCCCGCCCGCCCCTTCCGCGACACTCCCCGGCCGGGAGCCCGCAGAACCGTCCGGCGCGCGTTATTCCTGAGTCCGTTCCTCAACTTGTTCCTCCGCCGTCTCCGGCACGATCGTCGCCACGATCCGGTCCACGAGCCCGTCCGGCACGCTCACCCCGGGCAGTACGCCGTCCAGGACGCCCGGCAGCGTCAGGTGCTCCAGGATCAGCCCGAGCATGGCCAGGTACAGCACCGCCACCGTCTCGTCGCCGCCCGGGAGCCGGGCGGCCCGCTGGAACTCCATGCCCTCCACGAGGTCGCCACGGACCGAGGCGGTGGAGGAGGCGAGCAGCTCGGGGCGCCGGGTGGCCTCCAGCCGCATCTCCAGCAGGGCCAGCCAGCCCGTGCGGTCACCGGTGGCACGCGCCATCAGGTCGTGCATGAACGCGGCGATGAGCGAGCGGTCCCGCGGCCGGGTCAGCAGCTCGGCGACGACCGCGGGGTCGGGCGCGAGCCGTATGCGCAGCCGGGAGTCGATCTGGCGCAGCAGGTCGTCCCGTCCGCCGAAGTAGTTGGAGGCGGTGCCCGCCGGCACCCCGGCCTGCGCGTCCACCGCGCGGAACGTCAGCCCCCGGGCCCCCTCGCGGGCGAGCACCTCGACCCCGGCATCGACCAGGGCCGTGCGGCGTTCAGGGTTGGCGACCATGTGGAGCCCCTTTCCTCACTTGCCTCGACGCCCGACCCGCGTCGGTTAACCCCTTGCAACCACTCCAAGTGGAGTACTACAACTGGAGTGGTTCATGGGCAAGGCAGCCTACGGAAAGAGACCGCGTTGCGAAAGCTCACCTACTTCATCGCCTGTTCCATCGACGGCTTCATCGGGGACCCGGAGGGCGACGCGTCGGCGATGACGCGCTTCGTCGACGAGGAGTTCTTCGCGTTCGTCAAGGCGGAATGCCCGGAGACCCTCCCCACCCACGGCCGCCGCCCGCTCGGCATCGACGACCTGCCGAACCAGCGGTTCGACACGATCGTCCAGGGTCGCGCAAGCTACGACCTCGCCCTGAAGGAGGGCATCACCAGCCCGTACGCCCACCTGCGCGAGTACGTCGCCTCGCGCACGCTGAAGGAGTCGCCCGACCCGAACGTCGAGATCATCGCCGACGATCTGGTGGGCCGGGTCCGGGGGCTGAAGGCCGAGGACGGCGGGCTCGGCATCTACCTGTGCGGCGGTTCCGTGCTCGCCGGTGAGCTGCTCGACGAGATCGACGAGCTGGTCATCAAGACGTACCCGATCGTGCAGGGCACCGGCACGCCGATGTTCGGCGCGGGCTTCTCGGTGGCGGAGTTCGCCCTCGAGTCGGTGCGTACGTTCAAGAACGGGGTGCTGGTGCGCACGTACAGCAGGAAGCGTTGAACCGGAGTCGGGCCTACCCTGGGGGTTATGGGCAGCGACGAACCGGTCTGTCCCTCCTGCGGACAGCCGGTGGAGATGGTCGTCCGGCGGCACAAGACGCTGGGCGCCTGGGTCCCGACCTGGGTTCCGGGAGCATGCGGCAACCCGGACTGCGACAGGAACCCCGGCCGCGAACCCGCCGATTCCCCCCGGCCCGAGCACACCGGAAGCACGGCCTCCGCACCGGAAGCGGGCCCAGGCTGACCTCGGTCGGGCGGGCACGACTCTCGATCACGCGGAACGCGCGAGCTGTTCCCGTACCCATTCAGGATCGGGGTTGACGTGAGGCCGGCCCGCCACGACGACCGTGGGCACGGTCTCGTTGCCGTCGTTGGCAGCCCTCACGGTCGCCGCGCCGACGGGGTCGCGCCAGATGTCGACCCAGTGCAGCCGACGGGCGCCCCGGCCCAACCGGATGCGCAGGCGCAGACAGTAGACGCAGCCCGGCCGCCAGAAGACGACCGGCCGACCGTCGGCCTCGCTGCGGCGTTGCGCCTCGAGCGCACCGATCGACCTCGGGAAGATCAGCGGCGAGTTCACGCCTGCGAGCAGCACGAACAGCAGGAGGAGTGCCACGGCCCTGCCGGGGCTTCCCCTGAGAGTCAGCCCTGTCGCGACGACTGAGCCGCTGAGCACAAGCAACGTCGGCAGGATCCACACGCGCGTCATGGTGAAGCAGGCTACCGATGAACCGGCGCCTGCCGTGCCGGGGGACGGTCCCGGCCTCTGTCCACCGGCGCCGAGGACGACCGCACCCGGCCGTCAGGGGCGCCGGGGTGGTGGCGGTCTGCGGGCCGGGTGCGGGCGGGGACCTGACGATGGAAGGAGACATCGCGGGTCGGCACAGTTTGACCGGTGGGTCAGGCCTTCTTGGTCTCCTAGTAACGGGCCGGGTCGGGGGCCTGCAGGGATCTTCCCTGTGGGTCGCTGACCTGGCCTTTTGCCGATTGCTGGCGATGGGGTGCGACGGTCTTGAACGGATGTCCTGCGGACTGTGTGCGGACTGCTGTCCCGTCCGGGGGCAGACGTGGCTGATGCCGGACCGCTCGGGGCCGGAGCGCACCTCCGTTACCCCCGGTTAACCGCTCTCAAGGGCGTGCCTGAGCGCAAGGACTGGCTTTGTCCCGGCTCGCCACTGGGCGCCGGGGGCCAGGTCCCGAGGCAGGAAAGTACCTGGTCATCCACGGCTTTTCGGGCCAGCAAGCGGAGTAGTGTGAAGACACCGGGAGTTCTTCGCGCACCGGCTCCGCTGTGGGTGCCGTTTCTGGTGATTGACAACGCCGGGCCGCCCCACGAGCCCGGGGGCAGGTTCGCGCCATGACCGTGATCATCGACCGTACGGCATCGAGCAGGCGCGCACCGTCGCTGCCCGCTCGCCTGTGCCTGACGCCTGCGCCGGGCGGGCTGGACGGCATGTGGTGGCCTCGCTCCCGTGCCCTCACCCGTGAGCTGCCGGACTTGACAGCCGCACTGGGCGACCTCTGGGGCCGCATCACAGGTGTCACGGTGAACCCGGACCACTGGCCCGTCATCCCGAGTTGGGTGTCCGGCGCCGGGCGCACCGTGCGTGTGGGCTGGTCCACCGAGGAGCAGGACCCGCACCGGATGACCCTTTTTTCCACCAGTGGCCGCCGGGACGTGCTGGTGGTTCCGCCGGAAACCGGTGTGGATGCCGCCGCACGGCTGATGGCCGGTGACGGCATCGATGCCCCGGGCCGGGAGGAAGCAGCAGACAGGATCGATACCCGAAGCAGGGAAGAAGCGTGGGAGACCGACGGCGGGGCAGGTCCGCCGTCGTCCCTGCCCCGGCCCATCGGCTCGACAGGGCGTTCGCCCGCCGGTCAACGGAGGTGAGAGGACCATGACTGTCATCGCCGTGGCCGCACTGCTCGTTCTGATCGCCATCGGAGTCGCTCTGATCCACCGGCTCAACGCTCAGCACG
This sequence comes from Streptomyces incanus, assembly GCF_042656345.1. NCBI lineage: Bacteria > Bacillati > Actinomycetota > Actinomycetes > Kitasatosporales > Streptomycetaceae > Streptomyces > Streptomyces incanus. Next base: position 4,481 of record NZ_JBHSPC010000073.1, on the reverse strand, counting down.
ACGGACGGATCGCTGCCTTCCACTACAGCGATGCTCTGCCGGGGATCGGCCGCCGGACCCGGAGGCACCGCCGGCCGACGGTGGACGCGACCGCCCTGGCACGCCCCACCGCGACAGCGACCGCGGATGACATCGACTTCGGCCCGACCGGGGGCCGTAGAGGACGGCATGTCATGGGGATACTGCGTGAGCGGAAGACGTACCGCGAGAAGATCATGCGGGCTCTGTACCAAGCCGCCGAGGGCAATCGTCTCCTGGGCGTCGACGGGGCGAAGCTCCGCACCGATCTCGGCATCCCTGAGCAGGATCTGGCCGCTGCCTGTACGTACCTGGCGGGCAAAGGCTGGGTCGTCGTCGACTGGGGGAGGGGTGACACGCCCGCAAGGATCACGTTGACGCACCAGGGGATCCGGCAGATGGAGACAGAAGAGAAAGAGCGTGACTGAGCCGCGTCCGTAGAGACCGTGCGGCCGCAGGGCGTGCGACCGGCATACGAAGGACGGGCGGACACCATGACCGACTCCGACACCTCCGACACTCCCAGGTTGCTGCCGGACGCCGTCCACCAGCCGGTGAGCCCCGGGACGGCTCTGCTGAGACTGGAGACGACACACGCGCGTGAGGGAATCCTGGACGGTGCCTGGTGGCCGCGGTCCCGGGACATCGGTGCCGAGCTGCCTTCGCTGATCACCGCGTTGACCGAGCATCTCGGACCCGTCACCCGCGTCGGTCTGGACGCCAGCGCCTGGGACGAACTGCCGACACGGCTGGTGATCGACGGCCGAGTCGTGCACATCGACTCCTTCCCGGTCGGTGACGACACCGTCCTCATCACCCGAGGCGACCGGGACCATTTCTCCCTGCTGGTAGTACCGCCGGACACGATGCCTGACGCGGCACGCGCCGCGATGGCCAGGGCCGTCCGGGCCGACAACGTCACCGGGGCCGAACAGATCCTCATCGACACGCCGTCTCCGCCGAACTGACACCTCCGTCGCAGACCGGATCTCCGGAAGTCGGGACGCTAGATACGGGCGAACTTCTCGGTCTGCTCGGCGAACTCCTGAGCCGTGGCGCTGCTGACCGTGGGCTGGGTGTCGCGGATCGTGGCCAGGTAGTCGTCCGTGGTGGGCAGGGTCCGGGCTCCGGTGTCGAAGGTGCGCTCGAACTGGGCCTGGGAGACAGTACGTGCCACGTGGGCGATGTCGGCGGGGGTGAACCCCTCGCTGGCGGACGAGAGTGCCGCGCTGTCGGCCTGGGCGCCCGCTCGGGCCAGGTAGCTCCTCCACAGTGCGGTCCTGGCGCTGTGGTCGGGAGGGCCGATGGGCAGCACGTAGTCGAAGCGACCGTGCCGCAGGAAGGCCGGGTCGAGGGTGGTCACGTTGTTCGTGGCGCAGACGAGCAGCCGCCCGTCCTGGGTTCGGAACCGGACGATCGCCTTGAGCAGCTCGTTGACGACGCCGACCGCGGTCGCGTCCGCACCACTGCGTTCACCGGCGACCTCCTCGACCTCGTCGATGAAGACCAGGACGTGGTCGAGCTGGGCGATCTCGTCGAAGCGCCGGCTCAGCCCGCTCGCCAGACCGTACTCGGCAGCCAGACGTGCGGGGAACAGTTCGAGAAAGGGCCAGCCCAGGCGGCCGGCGATCGCGTGCGCGAACGTACTCTTGCCGGTCCCGGGCGGACCGAACAGCATCACCGCTCGCGGCAGTTCCACACCGTGCTGGGCGGCCAGTTCGGGATGGGCCAGTGGCAGGACCAGGCGGCGCTCGATGAGCTGCTTCTCCCTGTGCATGCCCGCGACCTTCTGCCACAGTCCCCCGGGCGGCAGCTCCGCCCCGAGCGAGGAGAGCATGCTGACCTCCTGAGGAGTCACCGGCCCGCGCTTCTCGAAGACGACCATGCCCGAGCGGGCGCCGAAGCCGCAGTTGTGCAGAGCGGCGGCACCGGTCTCGCCCTCGGGCAGGACCGCGTGCACCGCGCGGACGCCACCGGCGAAGAGCCGGTGCTCCAGGGCGGTGATCAGGTCGCTGCCCAGCCCCCGGTGCCGCCAGGCAGGTGCCATGCAGATGCGCAGGATCCATGCCCGGTCGCCCTCCACTCTGCTCACCGCGGCGCCGACCACCACCTCGTCCGCTGTGGCCACCACCGCAGGGTGGAGGGCTTGAAGGGCCGCCACGGCGTCCGAGAGCGGGAAGAGAGGCGGCTCTTCGGCCGTGCTGCTCTCCGCATCGACGCGGATCACCGCTTCGAGATCGTCCTGGGAGTAGTCTCTGACACGCCACCCCGTCATCATCAACTCCGCGTGTTCGGCCGTACTCCCATCATCAGCCGATGCATGGAGTGCGCGCGCGACAGGTGCCGGCCGTGAGTCCGATCAGTCGGCGCCGCGCCACTCGATGAGCAGGAGCGTCGCGTCGTCCATCGTGCTCCCGCCCCGTGCCCGTTTGAGTGTGTGGGAGAGGGAACGGGCCACGGCCCGGATTTCATACGCCGTACGTTCGATGCGGTCCACCCAGCCGATGAGCTGTTCCTCACCAAATTCCTCACCACCGGCATCGTGCTCCTCGATCAACCCGTCGGTGAAGCACATGATCCGGTCTCCGGGGGCGAGGGTCAGTTCATTGATCCGGGGCTCGTGACCGCCGAAGCCGACAGGGAGCGTCGTCGGGCCGCGGAGCCGCCGGACAACACGGTGTCCGCGGATCAGTAGGGGGGCGGGATGTCCCGCGTTGACCCACTGGACACGGCCCGTCATTGTGTCGAGCCGCATCATCTGAGCGGTCACGAAGTGGTCGGGGCCGAACTGCCCGGCGATGGCCCGGTCCATGAACGCATAGATCTCCGACAGGCCGACGCTGATCCGCCGGGCATGCCGGTAGGCGCCGATGGCCACCGTGGCCATCGTGGCGGCGTCCAGGCCGTGCCCCATCGCGTCGACCATGGCCACATGCAGCACGTCACCGTTGAGGGCGTAGTCGAAGCTGTCGCCGGCCACGTCATAGGCGGGCTCCAGCATTCCGGCCAACATGACCCGAGGCGTGGACATGGCCAGCGGTGGCAGCAGTGACCATTGGATTTCCGCCGCCACACTCACCGGTTCTCTGCGCCGGACCTGGAAGAACAGATCGGTGTACCCGTGCTTGGTCACCAGCATGTCGGCCACCAGAGCGGCGATCCTTCGCAGCAGCCGCCGGTCATCGTCGTCGATCCCGTCCAGAGTGACGGCCAGGACGCCCACCTGGTCGCCGCCGTCCAGCAGAGGCGAGTAGACCCGTACACCATCGGCCTGAGGCACCTCGAGACGACGCGCCACCTGGAAGGCACGACCGGCATCGGAGCCGTCGATCGGCTGCGGATCCCCGGCCGTCAGCCCGTCGCCCGGCAGGGGCACGAGCCACACCTGACCGTAGTCCTGCAAGAAAACCGAGGTCTCGCGGCTACCGAGCCTGTCCACCTGCTGCGCAACGAGCGGACCGAGCAGATGCGGCGGCAACTCGTGTCCCTGGTCCAGCAGAGCCCCCAGAAGCTCCTCCCCGAACCCCTCCGACCGGCCCGTGCCCCCTCCACTGCCCTGCCGCTCACTGCCCGTCATCGCCGTGGCCACGGTGGACGCTCGGATGGCTCCTCACGAAGAAACTGTGCACACGAACTCCCGACGCAGCCTGACCGACCAGAGCAGCGTGCGACCGCCGCCCGATCCACCCGGGCCATTGCTCCCATCCCGTCGCCACGACCGGGCCACCAACCTGTGGTCGCTGGCCCTGCTCTCGTTCGGCGAGAGCTGACACAACCTCTACCACGCCGACCCCACCTGCGCCCGGCACGGCGTCGACCGCGGTCGGATCGACTTCTCCGTCGCGTTCATCCGCCTCCTCGAACACCTCGGCTGGGTCTACGACGTGCGCCGGCCGACTGCGGCCTGCATGGCCGCCCGCCGGACCTGACCCCGATCACCAGGAGTGACGTCGACCGGCGACGGCGTGTCCCATCGCGCCGAGGACCCACAGGATGGATATCCCGGTGACGAAGCCGACGACGAGCAGAACGATGCCCAGGATGATCATGACCTCGCCCTTGAGGAGCAGTGTCGGTTCCCCTGTGAACTGCGAAAGACCGCAAGGGGGTGGACACGGGAATGGTCGGCCTCCTCCTTACTCCGCGCGGTGTGGTTTGTGGCGGGCGACCTGTAGTCGGGTCTCGGTGGGCATGTCAGGGAAGCCGGTGGACCGATGGGCGGTTCGGAGTGGGCCTTCGCAGAGGGCATCGAGGGCGGCACGCCGGGACTGGGCCGGGCCCTTCGCCGGGAGGCGGGGAACCGGGCCGGGTCCTCACCGCTGCCTCCGTCCGCGGACGTCGAGGTCGCCCTGCACGACGAGGCCGACGATCAGCCCCGCCGTCCCCAGGACCAGAACCAGCAGAAATGCCCAGAAGCCGCCGAAGTAACCGGCGAAGCCCAGGGCCATCCCGGCCGCGAGGCC
>NZ_JBHSPC010000072.1:0-2110 GCF_042656345.1 Streptomyces incanus | reverse complement strand
TGATGGGCCTGTTCGCAGCCTCTTTGCCATCTATCGACGTCCTACGATTCCCTTCTTGAGCTCAAGATCCGCGATCAGAAAGCGTCCGGGACCAGCCTGCTTCCCTCGCGCGAGCTGGAGGTGAACGCCGCCTGGCTCACCGCCACCACCCTCGCCGCCGATCTCCGCTGCTGGTTCCAGCTCCTCGCCCTGGACGGCGAGCTCGCCAAGGCCACCCCGAAGACCCTGCGCTACCGCATCCTCCACGTTCCCGCCCGCCTCGTACACGGCCAGCGAAAACGACGCCTGAGCCTGGATCCACCGACGAAAACCGGACCCGAACAGCCTTCGTCCAGGTCAGCGGCCCCATCGGGCCGTTCCGCTCCTTCACCTCTCAGGTGAAGATCGACCAGCGCCCGAAGAGCTGGCTGACCTGGGATGACGCAGCCTGCTCTCCATGGTCATCGGTGGATCCAGGCGTACGTCCAGCAGTCCGATATGTCGGACGAGAAGGAGGTCCGATGTAACTCGGGCGACAAGTTCAGGGCAGCCAGCCGGTGTGAGTCCGGTCCGAGGAGACGCCAGAGTCCTCGGTAGCGGGGCTCCCGGCGTCGGTCGAGAGGCCGGTGTCGAAGTGGAGCGACAACCACCCCCTGGGGGTGCGCAACCGGCCGGTCCGCAACATCAAGTGAAGCCTGCAGCGTCGTCAGCACCGACCCGCGTGAGCGGGGCCAAGGAGGAGCCGAGCCCGTGCCTTAGAGGGCGAAGGCCATGGAAGACGCCTGGGAATCTGGAGCGGGCGTCGAAGAACCTCCCGGCGTAAGGGGCGTGGAACGGTCGGAAGGTTGTCCTGGGAACTGGAGAGGGCCTCCTCGGCCCCGGGTCTGCGGCCCGGGAAGCAGGGCCCGCCTATAACCGGTGGAGCCGGGAAGTGGCGGGCTGTCGAGAGGCAGTCGGAGGGGGTCGTAGTAGTGCCGATCGACGGGACAACACAACCCGTCAGGAGCGAAGGCCCCCTGCTTCATCGATGCGTATCGCGTGTGAGGAGGAGGCTCGGGTGAGTGCCGAAACGGCTAGTTCCACCCGCCGGGAGGAAGGCGTCGCACGATGGGACGGCCGGCCTCTGGACAAGGTCCGTGCCTTGCAGTGGACGCTCTACCGCTGTGCCAAGCAAGATCCCGAACGTCGGTTCCATGCCCTGTATGGCCACATCCTCCGCAGGGATGTCTTGTGGCGGGCCTGGTCCGGCGTGTGTGCGAACCGGGGCGCTCCCGGCGTGGATGGGCTGACCGTTGACGCCGTGGCCGCCTCCGGGGTGGAGGAGTTCCTCCAGGATCTGTCGCAGCAGCTTCGGGCCGGGACCTACCGGCCCTCTTCGCTGCGGCGGGTCATGATCCCCAAGCCGGGGCGGCCGGGAGAGTTCCGGCCGCTTTCTATCCCCACGGTGGCCGATCGGGTGGTGATGACCGCCGCGAAGCTCGTGCTCGAGCCGATTTTCGAGGCAGACTTCCTGCCGGTCAGCTACGGTTTCCGGCCCAAGCGGTCCGCGATCGATGCGTGCGAGAGCGTACGCGTGGAGGCGAACCGGGGTCGGGAGTGGGTGCTAGAAGCGGACATTCGCGACTGTTTCGGGTCGATCCGGCATGACGCCCTCGTGGACCAGGTGGCCCGCCGCGTCGTGGACCGGTCGATGCTGAAACTGATCCGCGGGTGGCTCCGGATCGGGGTGCTGGAGGATGGGGCGACTGGCTCGCCAGGAGCAGGAACCCCACAGGGCTCACCAGTCACGCCCCCAACGCAATAGATAACTCGGCCCGCGGTCGCCCGCCGTGTCACTCTCCGTGTCGGTGTGCGGATCTCGGTGCCGGGTGGCAGGACCGGGCTCGCGGAGAGGGATCCGGTGCCGGATGGTGATCTTCTCGGGTCCGATCAGGACGTCTTTGACCAGGAGCCGCAGAACGCGCTGTTGTTCTTCGACGTCGGCGGTGACCGCGTTGTGGTGGAGCTGGGCGAGGAAGCCTTCCAGGTCGTCGGCGAGCTTCAGGTAGGCCTCGCGGTCGGCGAGTTGGGCTTGCAGGGCGTCGAGCTGGCTGCGCAGGTTCGCCTGGCGGGCCCGCAGCCCGGGCATCCG